>CAZXTI010000017.1:0-13976 GCA_964643565.1 uncultured Hyphomonas sp.
CGACCAGAGCAGCCATAACCGCATCAGAATCGCCGTCGCCCTGCATAATGACGCGCGCTAGCGCAGGCGAGCCCTTTGGGTTTGTGACGAGTATCGCCGCCCCATCATCCAGCTCGCTGGAATATGTGACGCTGACAATCTCTTTAAACTGGGTTGCTTTGGTAATCCTCTGCGCCCGCTCGCTTTTAAACTCGACGGCAAAGCGCTGATTAGGGTCTTCCAAACACAGCGCGGCTTGAATACCGACATTATAGAACAAACGCGCCACCAATTGTTCAAGTTCAGTTAGCTCTCGATCTTTGGTCACGTCCAGCATCCTATCTACAACAGATTTTCATCGCCCGTTTATAGGTTTGCAGCTGTTTTGCATAGTAAAATGATCTGGCGCGATTGGACTAGGTTTACAGTTTCTTGATCGGCCAAGCCAGCAGCTCAACACGCTTTGGCGCGCGCGCGGGCTCAACCCACGCCGCAAGGCAAGCGACATCGTGCTGGCAAGGCGGATTGGATTCCGTCACAAGGCGGAAATACCGGTTACCCATATGAGCTGCGTCGAGGGGTTCGGTCATGCCCATCGGCTCAAGCTCTTTCACCGTAATGCCGCCGATCTCGCGAAACATCGTCAATAATTTGAATAAAACGAGCGACCAGCGACCATGCTCGATAACCACACGCGCAAGCGCGGGGGCGTCTGCCGGGTTCGTTTCAAATGCGACGCGGCCCCCTTCAGGTTCCAACTCGAAAAAATTATTGGCGATATCGTCAGAATGAACTTGCCGCGATTGATCGCCCTTTTGCAGCGCTGCAAACATCGCTTCATTGTTGATATGTTTGGCCAAGCGCTCGTTGGGATCTTCGAGCAGCAGGCTCGCTGGCAAACTAACGGCTTCAAATAAATGCAGCCCTACCCGCTCCGCCTCCGTCGGAGATAAACTCGCAATATCCTCGTCGTCCTCCCCCCAAAGGAAAGCATCCTCATCAAAGACGTTCGATTTTATTCTGGTGCGAAGTGCCATCTCGCGGCTTTATTGTTTTCGAAATTTCAACGTCATGCGATCTGACTCGCCGAGGGCCTGCATCGTTTCGCGCAAGGCCGGGTCATTCCGGCTCGTTCCCAAGGTTGGTGGCAGTCGCCAGACGTTTTCTTCCTCTGTCGGTGTGTCTTTCGGATTTGCATTGATATTGCTGTCACCGATGAGTTCAAAACCAGCCGCTTCGACCCACGCAATCACATCACGTTCTTTCAGATAGCCATTATTGCCGCTTGCCCACTCGTCACTATTTCCGGCCGGGGCGCGGTGTTGCACAACGGCGTAAATGCCGCCGGGCTTCAAAACCGCATGAATGTCTGCCAGCGCCTCGGTCATAAAATTATGCTCGGCAGTGTTAAACCGGTTCAGATGGTGCATTGCGCGCGGCGCTAAGACGACATCAACCGTGCCATCGAGTGCCGGATCGCGGCTGCCAAATGCGAAGGCTGCGATGCCCCCCATCGTGTTGGCGTTCCAATTGTTTTCAATCGCGCCAGCGACAAAGTCCTCTGGCCAGGTTTTCTTTCCTTCTAGAAACTCTTCATTGGCAAAGCCGCCAAACTTTCCCCACATATCGATATTATAATCGATGCCAACAAGGCGGCCCTTATCGCCGACATAAGGCAAGAGAATTTTAGAGTACCAGCCCGATCCCGGAATGATCTCCGCGACAGTCATACCCGGCTCAATACCGAAAAATTCGATGGTTTCACGCGGATTTCGGTATTGATAGCGCGCTTTAACTTCGTCAGGCTGGGCGGCAAGGATCGCCACGAGGCGTGCGCCGGGCTCCATGATTTCAACCGCGTCCTGCTCAGCGGTTACCGGATCGATCGCGGGCGCTGCCTCAGTTGTTTCAGGTGCCGAAGAAGCCGGTGTTTTAGGGGCATCGTCTGTACCGCCGCATGCCGCCAATGTCAGCGCGAGTGCGCCAATGGTAAGTGATAATACGCGCATGGAACCCATCCTTGTTTTGCTCGGCCCGCAGAGTCGCAGAAAGTGAGGAGCGTGGCAATGGGGTTAGGCGGGCATTGGCATTCACATTACCATTTTGCAGCGGCGGTATTACTTTTCGTTCTTCTCGCCAGTCATCACTTGAACAGTTAGGGCTGAAGCTCTTGGCTTAAGCATTTCGCGTACGACAATCACAGGGATGACCTTTTCGTCCCAATCTAGCATTGCGAACGTTGTCAAACGGCTTAGCTGACCGCTCGCGCTCGTTTCCGTATGCTCTTCAAGCACGCTTCCACCATAATCGCCGTCTATAACAGACAGCCTGATCCTTGCAGCCATGTTTTCAGCCTGCACACCAGTGATCTGCGTCCAACAGATTTTTTGATTTTTTAGGTCAACCATCAATTCGGCATCGCCAACGCTTTTGAAACGAAGGTCCACCTTGTCTTCTGCCCCCGTCATTTCCGGCTCAGACACACCAAAATTTTCTACTGGTTCCCATTTTTCTGGTTCAAGCACGCTTTGTGTAATCGTCTCGCCCACAATATTGGCAAAGCAATGCCCATAGATGAGATCTAGATAGGTTACCTCCGCCGCGGTTTGTTCCGCCCAAGCGGTTTGTAAGCTATTTATCGCTAGCACACATACGGCGCCACACACAGATTTAAACATTTCACCCTCCAGAAGAAAAATAGCCGCATCCATTTTCAGGATACAGCTATTCTTTTGTCGAAACTATGGCGAGAGAGGTTTAAGCCGCGTCTGCCAGCATTTTTTCGGCCTTTTTGATCGCCGCATCGATGCCGCCGACCATGTAGAAGGCTTGTTCTGGTAGGTGGTCATATTCACCTTCGATCAGGCCTTTAAAGGATTTGATCGTGTCTTCCAATTTCACCTGCTCGCCGGGGCTGCCGGTGAAGATTTCGGCCACATCAAACGGTTGGCTAAGGAAGCGCTCAACCTTACGGGCGCGGGCCACGGCGATTTTGTCTTCTTCAGACAATTCGTCCATGCCAAGAATGGCGATGATATCTTGCAGCTCTTTATATTTTTGCAGAATTTCCTGCACGCCGCGCGCAACCATATAGTGCTCGTCTCCAACGATCAGCGGATCAAGGATACGCGAAGTGGAATCAAGCGGGTCAACAGCCGGGTAGATGCCTTTCTCGGAAATCGAACGGTTAAGAACCGTGGTCGCATCCAAGTGAGCAAATGAGGTGGCAGGCGCTGGGTCGGTCAAGTCATCGGCAGGCACGTAAACGGCTTGCACTGAGGTGATTGAACCTTTGTGTGTTGAGGTAATGCGCTCTTGCAGGCCGCCCATATCGGTGGCGAGCGTTGGCTGATAGCCCACAGCAGACGGAATACGGCCAAGAAGCGCGGACACCTCGGCGCCGGCTTGCGTAAAGCGGAAGATATTATCGACGAAGAACAGAACGTCTTTACCTTCGACATCGCGGAAATACTCAGCTTGCGCAAGGCCAGTCAAAGCAACACGGGCACGCGCACCTGGAGGCTCGTTCATCTGGCCATAAACCAGCGTCACGCGGCTGTCGCCCTTAAGGTCAATCACTTTAGAATCGATCATTTCGTAATAAAGATCGTTCCCCTCGCGGGTACGCTCGCCCACGCCAGCAAACACAGAATATCCGCCAAAGAGTTTCGCGATATTGTTGATCAGCTCCTGAATAAGAACCGTCTTGCCAACACCAGCCCCGCCAAACAGGCCAATCTTACCGCCTTTCGCGTATGGGCAAAGCAAGTCGATCACTTTGATACCCGTGACGAGAATTTCAGACTCTGTTGATTGGTCAACAAATTCAGGCGCAGGCGCGTGGATTGGCATTTTAACAGCCGTTTTAACCGGGCCGCGTTCATCAATCGGCTCACCGATCACGTTCATGATCCGGCCAAGTGTTTCCGGGCCAACCGGCACCATGATCGGCTCACCAAGGTCAACAACCTTCTGGCCGCGCACAAGACCCTCAGTGGAGTCCATCGCGATCGTGCGAACTGTGTTTTCACCGAGATGCTGGGCCACTTCGAGGACAAGGCGTGTACCATTGTTCTCAGTTTCAAGCGCGTTTAGAATATCTGGCAGCGTGCCTTCGAACTGAACATCGACGACGGCACCGATAACTTGGCTGATGACGCCTTTGGCGTTGGCTGAATTACTCATTTTATAAGTCTCCTTCGGAGCGGATGTCTTCTTGGCAACTGGCGCGGGTGCGCTGGCGGCTTGTATTTGTGGTTTCGGGGCAGCGCTGGCAGCCTGCATTCCAGGCTTCGGCGCTGCGGTTGTCGCTGATGCGGCTTTACAGGTGCCGCAGGGTTTTGTGTCTTTTTGCTTGAGTGAAGCAGCTTTGGCATCTGCTTCAGCGAAAGTGGCGAATGGACCGTGCCATTCATCGTCATCATTATCCTTGTTTCCGCCAACGCCTTCGCCATCATTACAATAACGGCACTCGCTAATATGAATGCGGGCGCGCTTGGAACCAAAGTTTTCGTAAATCCAGTATGCCATATCCGTTCCCGCTTACAGCGCCTCCGCACCGGAGATGATCTCGATCAGCTCTTTAGTGATTTGGGCCTGACGTGCACGGTTATATTTGAGCGATAGGCTATCGATCATGTCACCGGCATTTCGTGTGGCGTTGTCCATCGCGGTCATTGAAGCAGCTTGTTCACCTGCTGTGTTTTCCAGCATGGCTGAAAGAAACTGCGTGTTCATATAGCGCGGCAATAGTGTTTCCAGAATTTCCGGCTCTGATGGCTCATAAATATAGATGGCACCGTTCAGGTCGACCGTTTCAGTGCCTTCTGGCGCAACCGCCGGGATAAGCTGCTGCGCAGTTGGTATTTGGCTCAGCACATTTTTGAAGCGTGAATAAACGAGCGTACACACATCAAATTCGCCCGCTTCAAATCGCTGATTAAGCGCTTTACCGAAAGCGGTCGATAGTTCTGCCTGCTGAGCTGAGTTTTTCGCTTCAGACGTATCGAGATGATCGATGAAAAGGTCGCCATATTCGCCGCCAAGCTGTTCGCGGCCCTTCTTGCCAACGGTCAGAATTTTCACCGTCTTGCCGCCGGCGCGCAGCTCATCAATGGTCTGACGCGCGAGCTTAACCGTATTAGAGTTGAACCCGCCGCACAAGCCGCGCTCAGCGGTCATCACTATGATAAGATGGGTATGATCATCGCCTGTACCGGCCAGTAGCTTAGGACCACCGCCGCCCTCACCCATCGCGCCAGTTAAATTGGCAACAACAGAGGCAAGTCGCACAGCATAAGGACGTGCAGCTTCAGCAGCTTCCTGAGCACGGCGCAGCTTTGCCGCAGCAACCATCTGCTTGGCTTTGGTGATCTTCTGCGTGGATTTCACGCTAGCGATCCGATTTTTCAGTTCCTTCAAGCTAGGCATTTAGCCCTCCGCTTTCTGTAGGAAAATGGACATTACAAATCCCGTATTATCATTCACAGGTGTCATAAGGACACGCGTGCTCGCTGTGGCAAAACCGAAATTAGAGCTCACACCAGATACCGGAATGTCTGACAAGCTGACTGCCTCGCTAAACAGAGCGTCATCTGTCGTCGCGGGCATATTATAACGGTCTCTGAAGAAAGTGCGCGCACGATCAAAGCCTACCGAAGCGTTCGGTCCTGCCATTGTGAGACCGCATCCCGCCAAAGTGCCAGAGGACTGATCGTAAAGAAAAGTCTCGTAAAGATCGGGGTGAGCGTATGCGATCGGCGATGTTCCTGGAATATGTTCGAGCAATGGATTCTTGACCTGGACAAAACGCGTTCCTGCAAAGCTTTGCTCAAGAGGTTTGATCCCCTCGATATGCTCGAGACATTTCTCCATGACAAAAGGTGCCGCAAGAACGGTATTATCCTTGACCCCACGCGGCATGGCTTGACCCTCAAGCACCCCATGCTCGGGCTGACTTTTCAGCGCGATGACAGGATCACTCAAATCGAGAGCGGTCTGTGCGAACGAAGACGTAAAGGTCCCCGCCAAACAGATCAGTCCAAGAATGAGAATACGCATGCAGGCCATCAAATAATCCTATGCAAACTTCCCAGTGAAATCGTCGAGCACGGTCTTGATGCCCTCTTCGATATCTCCGGTGAGTGCTTTCTCGTCGCGGATCTTGGTGAGTAGTGCGCTTTCAGAACCGCGTAGGCGGGTCAGAAGCTCGCGCTCATAACGGGTCACTGCCGAAAGTTCGACACCATCAAGATAGCCGCGTGTACCTGCATAAATCACAACAACCTGCTCTTCCATCTGCAATGGAGAGAATTGCGGCTGCTTTAGCAGCTCTGTCAGGCGTGCGCCGCGATTAAGCAGCTTTTGTGTCGCCGCATCGAGATCAGAGCCAAACTTCGCAAAGGCCGCCATTTCGCGGTATTGCGCGAGTTCACCCTTCATCGAGCCAGCAACTTTCTTCATCGCTTTGGTTTGAGCAGCCGAGCCCACACGCGACACAGAAAGGCCAACGTTCACAGCCGGGCGGATACCTTGATAGAACAAGTCTGTTTCAAGGAAGATCTGGCCGTCGGTGATTGAAATCACGTTTGTCGGAATATAGGCCGACACGTCATTGGCTTGGGTTTCAATGATCGGCAGCGCGGTCAGTGAACCTGCGCCATGATCTTCGTTCAGTTTCGCAGCACGCTCGAGCAGGCGTGAGTGAAGATAGAACACGTCACCTGGATACGCTTCGCGGCCCGGCGGACGACGTAGCAGAAGTGACATCTGGCGATACGCCACGGCCTGCTTGGACAGATCATCATAAATGATCAGCGCATGCTTACCATTGTCGCGGAACCATTCGCCGATTGTGCAGCCTGTAAACGGCGCAAGATACTGCAAAGGTGCCGGCTCTGAGGCGCTGGCTGAAACAACCACAGTGTAATCAAGTGCGCCGCGCTCTTCGAGCGTTTTGACAACTTGCGCCACTGTTGAGCGCTTTTGGCCAATCGCGACATAGACGCAGAAAAGTTTCTCTGAGTCGTCTTTGGCCGCCTCATTGATTTGCTTCTGGTTGAGGATCGTATCGATACAGATCGCGGTCTTACCGGTCTGGCGGTCACCAATCACAAGCTCGCGCTGGCCACGGCCAACCGGGATCATGCCATCAATCGCCTTTACACCGGTCATCATCGGTTCATGCACAGATTTGCGCGGCAGAATGCCAGGCGCCTTAACGTCGACACGTTCACGAGCGGCAACATTTTCCAGCGCGCCCTTCCCGTCGATCGGATCACCCAGCGGGTTTACAACGCGGCCAAGAAGTCCCATGCCGACCGGCGCGGACACAATCTCTGAGAGGCGCTTAACATTATCGCCTTCTTTAATGCCCCGGTCATCGCCGAAGATCACGACCCCGACATTGTCCGATTCCAAGTTTAGCGCCATGCCTCTGATGCCGCCGTCAAATTCAACCATCTCGCCAGCTTCAACGCTGTCGAGGCCGTAAACGCGGGCGATCCCGTCACCTACAGATAAAACCTGTCCAACGTCTGACACTTCAGCCTCGACGCCAAAATTTTCGATCTGTTTCTTCAGGATGTCGGAAATTTCCGCAGCTCTGATATCCATGAGCGTTAAGCTCCCTTCATGGCAGTGTTCATTCGGTCAAGTTTGGCCTTCAGGCTGGCATCGATCAGTTTTGATCCAATGCGCAGCTGAATGCCGCCAATGAGGTCTGGGTCGACCTCAGTTGTTAATTCCACATCCCCGCCAACTGCTTTTGCGAGAATGTTCTGAATTCTTTCATGCTGGTCCGCATCCATAGGTTTAGCGGTGCGAGCAATAGCGCGCTGTACGCCGCGCGATTTGGCATAAAGCGTATCAAACGCCGTTTGGGTTGCTGGTATCTCTATCGCCCGACCATTTGTCGCCATGACGCCGAGAAAATCTTTCAGCAATTTGGGGATATTTCCAGCTTCAGCGACCTGTTGAAGCGCTGTTGCTTTGTCTGCACGCGAAAATGTGGGCGACAGGATGAGGCGCGACAAATCCTTGCTCTGCGCAACCGTTTCGGTAAAGGCAGCAAATTCGCGGTGAATATCCGCCAATACGCCCTTTTCCTGTGCCAGATCGAACAGGGCTTTCGCATATCGCCGTGCAGATTCGCTGGTCGTGGACTTGATCTGTGCCAAGGCTGTTACCCGTCTTTTTTGGGCCGGTTGGCCGCGTCATGCATGAATCGGGTTTAAGATAGCTTTCAGCCGCCTAAACCCAGTCTTCCGCGCGGCTTAGCACTAGAAAAAGCGCATGACAACACGGCGGTGCTGCTATAGGCGCGACCGAATGGCGCGGGGGCAAGAAACATAGCGCGCTGCTTACCGTTCAACCCCCTCCAAAAGCGGGCCAATCACCTCTATTCGGTCGGTCCAGATATACCCATCGAAACCGTCTGGAATTTGCGCGGCCTCTTCTGGCGTATTGATCCCGCCTGAGCCCGCACGCCGCCCATCATAAGCCCCAGCCAAGTGGACATCCGTTCCAGCCGCTTTCATGCGGGCGGTGAATTTATGCGGCCACCCCCATAGGTACCGCGCATAATTGAGCGGGATCAAAATTTGTGTTTTCCGGCAGGCTTCTGGAACACGCCCCATCCAGCCCCATTTCATGTAATCGACAAGACAGGCCTTGGTTGAAGACGTGGAAAAGCCATTCACATCGGCAAATGCAGATTGCGCGCCTGCAACCGCGCGTGGCCCGCCATAGAAGCCATAGACATTCGCCAGCCATTCCGGGTGCGCTTTCATAAAGACGGCAAAGCTCTCCCCGTCTTTCGTGCTGTTGCTTTTCAGATTGATCAAAAAGCGCTGGTTTGGAAATTCAGCGAAGACCTCATCCAGCATCGGCATCGCGCCGACAAAGCGCCCCCGAAAGGGAAATGTCTGGCCCTCATCGGCCGTGTAGCCATAACCAATATCAAGCGCCTTTAATTGCGCGCGTGTGAATGTTTCAATCTTGCCATCCGCCTCGGTCCGGCACGCAACGCCCCAATCATGAAAAACGGCTAAGTGCCCGTCCGATGTCCAATGAGTATCAATCTCGACCACATCCGCCCCTGTCTCAAAGGCCGCTTGCATTGAGGGGATCGTATTTTCCAGAAAATCATGGGTTGGTTCGTAAATGCGCGTTGCGGTGCAGTCCTGTAAGCCAAGCCCTGTCTTGTCATAGGTTTGGTGCACGCCGCGATGGGATAAAGCCCGTGCTTCGCCATCCTCTGCCGGGCCGGTAAAGAGCGAGGTATTAAACGCCCACACCGCAAAACCGATAAGGCCAAGCCCAATTAGAATTCTCTTTAACATGGGCGCCCTCCAGCTCTCTGTCTCCTGACGGCATAAACTGGAAATGCGGCGCCGTGATGACGAAAGGCGATCAGATTGAGGGCCGACACAGCCTGCATAAAAATGTCCCCGCCGCCCTTTTAAGGCAACGGGGACGCATTCAAAGATTGCAGTCTTATCAGCCGTTAGGCAAAATCAAATGCAAACAATTCTACAGTTGTTGTGCTGAACTGATCGAAATCATCGAACGGAAGGGTTTCGCCAGCGAAGCTCGCATCAGCTACAGGCGCAACACCCGGTGTTGTGAAAACGAAATCAGCAGCGTCTAGCGTGCTCACATCCGTATCGGCAATCCGAATTGAAAATGGCTGAAGGCCATCTAACCCTGGATCTGTAAAGAACACGATCGCATCATCACCATCCTGAAGGAAACCCAGTTCATCAAAGCTGGTGTGTACGAAAGACTCAAATTCGATGTAATCAACACCGTCTTCGAAATCTTCGATAACATCATTTCCGATATCACCATCCCGGAAGACGAATGTGTCTGCCCCGGTACCGCCGTTCAGGACATCATTGCCTTCACCGCCGAAAAGCCGGTCTGCACCTGCTCCGCCCGAAATGAAATCATCGCCCTCTAGTCCGAGTACGAAGTCATCGCCATTACCGCCAGCCAAGTCATCATTGCCTTCGCCGCCATTAATCCCGTCGGCACCTTCGCCGCCGCGGATCGTGTCATTACCTTCATTGCCAAACAATTCATCGGTACCTGCGCCGCCAAAGATGACGTCGTCGCCAACACCGCCAGCAGCAAGATCATTGCCGCCTCCGGCGTTCAGGAGATCATTGCCCGGGCCGCCGTTCAGAAAATCGTTTCCAGTCGCGCCAAACAGGCTGTCATCGCCTGTACCACCAAAAAGTAGATCGTCGCCGCCATTGCCGTTCAGGAAGTCATTGTCTGCACCGCCGCGCAATTCGTCCGCGCCTGCACCGCCAAAGAGATCATCCTCTCCAATTGCGCCAAGCAATAGATCATCACCTGATCCACCGGCTAAGAAATCACTTCCCGGTCCGCCGTTCAGGAAATCATTATCAGCGCCGCCAAACAGGCTATCATCGTCTGCAGCACCAAAGAGCGTATCTTCTCCTAGGCCGCCGACGAGTACATCATTTCCAGCACCCCCGTTAAGGAAGTCCAAGCCAGCACCGCCGACCAAAAAGTCATGGCCTGCGCCGCCGATCAGGTCGTCATCGCCCGCGCCGCCAAGCAATTCATCATCGCCAGCACCGCCTAATAAAGCATCATCGCCTGCTAGCCCGCTAATAAGGTCATCCCCTGCGGTACCGATTAGGGTATTATCTGCAGCATCACCAATAATTTCAGTTATATACATTTTTTTCTCATTTCAGCCGAGGGTTAAGTTAATGACTCCCCCAGAAAAATTAGTATTTAGGGGGCTTCTAAGAGTCCACCGTGAGATATGCAAAAAGTATACCTGCATGAATTAGCATTCACCTATTAGGCGAATTGTGACTGTAAATATTGCGTTTTTTTGTTTATTTTGCGCTGAGAAATGACAGTTACCCCTATATGCCACACGAACATCAATATCACTGTGCATAGGCCAGAAAACCACAGGCAGATTCAAATCCAGCCCCCTCACAAAAAGGAGTAAGGATCAATATCCACCGCCACACGTACCGCAGATGGCACCTTCATCAGCGCGCGCCAGCTTGCCATATAGGCTGATAAGTTCACCGCCTTGGACGACTGGATCAAGAACCGTCGCCGGTGACGCCCGCGTACAACTGAAAGCGGCGGCGCGGCCGGGCCAAATAGATTGACCCCCTCCCCGTTTGGCGCAAGCGCCAAGATCTCAGCGCAAAACGCATCGACCTGTTCAGGCGACGGCGCAGAAACGATAAGGGCGGCTAAGCGCCCGAAAGGCGGCATTTCCAGCATCGCCCGGTTTTCCCGCTCAATCGCCAGAAACCCGTCACGATCTCCCGCCGCTAACGCCTGCATGGCGGGGCTGTCTGGCATATAGGTCTGGATGAAGGCGCGGCCCGGATGTTCAGCGCGGCCCGCCCGGCCCGCAACTTGGCTGAGCAATTGATAGGTGCGCTCTCCAGCGCGCAAGTCCCCGCCTTTCATGCCTGTATCCGCATCAACAACACCGACAAGCGTGAGCTGCGGGAAATTGTGCCCCTTGGCGACAATCTGCGTACCGACAAGCACATTAATCTCGCCGCGCTCCATGCGCTCGACAATGCCGCGCGTGGCCTCGCCGCCATGAGCTGTATCCGAGCTAAAGATTTCGACCCGCGCATTCGGGAGCAAAACCCGCACCTCTTCTGCCACCCGCTCCACGCCCGGCCCAACCCCCATCAAACTGTCAGCCGCCCCGCACAAGGGGCACTTGTCCGGCTTGGCCATCGAAAACCCGGTGACATGGCACACGAGGCGACCAGTATAGCGATGCTCTGTGAGCCAACTCTCCGTTTGCGGACTTTTCAGACGCTCGCCGCAAGACTTACAAATCACCAAGGGTGCATATCCGCGCCGGTTCAAGAATAGAAGCGACTGCTCACCGCGCGCCAGTGTTTCCGTCATTGCCTGTGTCAGCTTTGGGCTGAGCCAGTTACCGCGCTCTGGCGCATCTGTTTTTAAATCGATCAAGGCCACATCCGGTAGACGCGCTGCCCCCGGCCGCGCCGCAAGCTTCAGCACGCTATAGCGTCCGCCCTCGGCATTTATGACCGTCTCCAGCGCCGGCGTTGCTGACGCCAATATCACAGCCCCCTCTTCCAGCTTCGCCCGCATCACCGCCAAGTCGCGCGCATGATAGATAACGCCGTCTTCCTGTTTGTAAGAACCGTCATGTTCCTCATCGACAATGATCAGCTTTAACCGTTGATAGGGCAAGAACAGCGCCGAGCGCGCGCCAATGACAATCCGTGCGCGCCCATGCGCTGCCTCGCGCCACGTTCGTCGCCGCTCCTTCTGGCTTAGGCCGGAATGCCACGGGGCTGGCGCAGCGCCGAACCGCTCTTCGAAACGGTCCAACACTGCTTGCGTCAATGCAATCTCTGGCAGGAGCACAAGGATTTGCGCATCTGGGTCAGTGTCCAACGCAGCTGCAATCGCCTCAAAATAAACTTCCGTTTTGCCCGAGCCTGTCACGCCGTCGAGCAGAAACGGGGCAAACCCGCCTGCGCGCACCGCATCGCAAAGTTCTTTTGCCGCCGCGCTCTGCTCTTGCGTCAGTGTCTTTCCGGGTAAATCACCTTGCGGCGCAGGAAAGGGCAAATCAATGGCGCGCCGTTCAGACCGTAGCGCACCGGCATTTGCCAGCCCCGTCACCACGGCATTGGATACGCCAGCCGCCTTGGCAATTTCGCTTGCCCCTGCCGGACAAAGTGTTTGCGCCGCCGCGAGCGCTTTTTCGCGTGCGTCGGTCATGCGCCCGTCAAATGCTTCGCCTAAATGATAAACCGTTTCGCGCGGGCTGGCCTGTAGCCCGCCTTTTGAACGCAGCGCCATTGCGAGCACAGCGCCGGGCGCGGCCACCGTATAGCGCGCGGTGAAATCGACGAAGTTACGCATCCCCTCGCTCATCGGCGGGACATCATAAACATGCTCGACAGATTTTAGAGTGCGCCCCTCGCCCACCTCATCACCGACCACCTCCCAGACAACAGCCGTGCGCTGCGTCTTGCCGAGCGGCGCCATGACATAGCTACCCGCCTCGACGTGCATGCCTTCAGGCACGGCATAATCAAACGGTTCCGGCAATGCGATAGGAAAAAGAATCCGAGCAACAGGCATAGCTGCCTTGCTGACCAAATTTTAGGCGCGGGTCAATGCGGCTCGCAGATTAACGACAGGCCGCGGCGGCCCGGTCTATTGCGCTTGAGGAGCCGGCAAGTGAGAAATGATACGCAACTTGCGTATCGCGCTTGGAGACAGCCTCGACACGCAATTCAGAGCCGCGCTTTAGTCCGCGCACAATGCCCGGATCATCCTCATCGCGGGCAAATGCCTCATTCCCGGAGGAAAAAAGCGTCCATGTGGAACGCCCTACCCGCGCAGACGGGGCCAAATCCTTGCGCAATTCATAACCGACTTTGAGGCTTGGCTGCGAGCGTGCGCGCCCGGATTTCCAATTCGTGACATAAAACCAGACATCGCCGTGATCAGCGCTTTGCGGCGCTTTATCCGTCGCCTCGGTCGCCGCATAGCAAATCTTATCGCCGTCAATTGTGTCTGTGAACACAACCCAATCCTTAATCCGCGCCACAGCGGTAGGCGCAGCAACGGCATCAAACGCCAGCAAAAAAGCAGCACTGGCGAGCATGGAAACCTTGATCGGGGAAAATATTTGTTTTGGCATATTCAATTCCGGTTCGACTTTTCGCAATTCTCTATACAGAAACTCTTGCCAAAAGTGTAAGGCGGAATTTGGGCAAGGGGAACTGTTTGGTGCACAAACCCCGGTTCTGGACAGGCAATTTAAGTTAAACCTCACCCCGGCTTTGGTCCACCCGGCATGATCGGGCGGTCGCGCCATTCCCCGCTTGTGCGCACGCGGTCATACATCACGAGCGCGCCTGCCAAAGAAACATTGATGCAGAATTTGGTCGGGATTTTGATCACATGATCGCAGCGCGCAATCA
>CAZXTI010000018.1:0-13914 GCA_964643565.1 uncultured Hyphomonas sp.
AGACGGCGCAGTTTAGCGTCGCGTAGAAATTGTCAGACTGGGGAACGACCGTGCCGAGATATTTCTTGATTAGTTCGGGGTACTCATGCACCGCCTCGGAGATCGACATGAAAATCACGCCTGCTTTTTTCAACTCGTTCTGGAAGGTGGTGGCGACCGAGACGCTATCGAAGACGGCGTCAACCGCGACGCGCGGCTTCTCGCGCGCTTCGGCGGCGGTTTCGCTTGCGCCTTCAACGCCGAGCAGGACTTCCGCCTCGCGAAGCGGAATACCGAGTTTTTCGAAATCTTTGAGGATTTCTTCCGGCACGTCATCAATGGACTCATATTTGGTTTTGCCTTCTGGCGAGGCGAAGTAATAAATGTCCTGAAAGTCGACTTTTGGGTAACTCACTTTTGCCCATTCAGGCTCGTCCATAGTGAGCCAGCGCTCATAGGCTTTTAAGCGCCACTCAAGCAGCCATTCTGGTTCTTCCTTCTTGGCGGAGATGAAGCGGATAACATCCTCGTTCAGCCCCTTGGGAGCAAACTCGGTCTCGACATCGGTGATGAAGCCGGCTGAGTAATTCTCAGACTCTAGCGCCTTGGCCGCGTCCACCGTGCCTTGATCGATGCCCTCTTTGGGCTTCAATTCTCTGCAATCTTCGGCGTGCTGATCTATACCACTGCAGCATTCCATGAGGCCTTCTCCTATCCGGCTTTTCGGCGGGCTGTTACTTTCAACCACGCATCCGCAACCGCTTCAAAATCTTCCGGCACGCTGTTCCAACCAAAACTGATGCGGATGGCGCAGGATGCAAGTGCGTCAGATACGCCCATCGCGCTCAAAACGCCAGAGACTTTCACCTTGCCGGACGAACACGCCGAGCCTGCGCTGATGCAAACGCCCTCAAGATCCATCGCCATAACCTGCGTATCGGATGAGAATTCCGGCTGCGCGAAACAGCTTGTATTGGGCAAACGCGCGGTCGTTTCGCCAAATATTGTGACACCTGCCTCCGCCTTTAGGCGCGCTTCCATCGCATCGCGCCGATCTGCCAGCGCCTGCATTTTGTCCATGGCGGCGACGCTTGCTTCAGCTGCGGCACCAAAAGCAGCAATGCCGAGCAGATTTTCTGTGCCAGATCGGAGGCTACGCTCCTGCCCGCCGCCCAGCATAAGCGGTATTAACGGCGCACCGGGGCGCACCCATAGCGCGCCAACGCCTGCTGGTCCGCCGCATTTGTGGGCTGATAGGGCTAGAAAATCGACGCCAAGCAGGAGCGTGTTCACCTGTATCTTGCCGAGACCTTGCACGGCGTCGCAATGTGTCAGCCCGCCTGCCTCGCGCACAATCTGCGCAGCTTCAGCGACGGGCTGGATCACACCGGTTTCGTTGTTCGCCAGCATCAGGGCCAGAAACGGCATATGACCTGCGTCCTGTAACGCGGTCACTTCAGCGCGCAGGGCTTCAAGATCGAGCGTGCCATTTGCGAGTACGGGGATGATTTTAGTGGGTAGACCGCTAGCGGCTGCATTATCGCGCACCGCGCTATGCTCCAGCTTTGTCAGCAGCAACGTTACCTGCTTGCCCTCAAGCTTGCGGGCAGCGCCTTGTAGCGCCAAAGCGCTTGCTTCGGTTCCGCCGCTGGTGAACACCACATCTTGGGCTGATGCACCAATCGCTGCGGCGACTTGCTTACGCGCTGTTTCAAGCACGCGGCGCGCCTTGCGACCGGCCCCGTGAATGGAGGATGGGTTTGCGCCAATCTCTGCGGCGCGTAACATCGCTTCGCGCGCTTCAGGCCGCATAGGCGTGGTTGCATTATGGTCTGCGTAAATCATGCGCCCAGTTTAGCGTGATCTAGCGAATGATAACAGCTTTATTCGTAGTCTGAAGCTACGGCGACAGAAATTCGCTGAATAGCGAAAAACCAGTCTAGTTCTCGGTTAGCTCTTGAATTTCATCGACGCCAGAATCAATCGCAAGCACGGTTAGTGCGACACTTCCAGCCGTTAGCGCGAGCCCGCCAACGAGCCATAGTGCCACTGCTCCGTCACCAGATATTTCAAGCCTGTCATCTTGGAGCTGGCCATAGGGCACGCCCGCAAGGTTCGCATAATGGTCGCCCTTGAAGTTCAAACCGAGCTCAAAGAGATTGTCATAGGAATCATAAGCTCTCGGTGAACGCCAATTCGCTCTTCGATCGACACCAAAGTTCAGGCTCAACTGAAGACCATTATCTTCCGGCTTGTTGGAATATTTCCCAAATGGCATTTTCAGGCGAACAGCTGCGCGGGTTTCGACAGTTTGATTAAGACCATTGTCGGGCTCATAAAACTCTTGCGCCCCCGCCTGACCTTCAAAAACGCCTAACGCGCCGCATATAATCGATACAAAGCCTAATTTACCTAAATACGTCATCTACTTTACCTTACACGAAACCCAATGCGTCTGATTTTAAAGCGGACTGGTTAATAAGCTGCGAAAATTCAATCTATCTCAACGCCAATGTTTATTGCGGACGCAGAAAAACTTGCATTTTTATCCCCATATCGCCTATGCCCCCAACATAACTCTTTTATCCTACTGAAAGGATCGGCTTTATGGCTGAACTCATCATTCCAGGCCCCGCAGGTCGCATGGAAGCTAGATATACCGAGCCACCCGTGGAAGGCGCACCGCTCGCCCTTATTTTGCACGCTCACCCGCAAGCAGGCGGAACCATGCAAGACCCGGTCACAATCACGCTCTATAAAATGTTCGAGCGTCATGGGTTTGGCGTTCTTAGATACAATTCTCGCGGCGTTGGCCGGTCGCAAGGCCAGTTTGATGCTGGTGTCGGCGAACTATCTGACGCAGCCTTTATTCTCGATTATATTGAGAACATGAATGAGAACCCGCGCTATGTTTGGGTCGCCGGATATTCTTTTGGTGCATGGATCACGCTGCAACTGCTAATGCGCCGCCCGGAAATTGATGGCTTCCTCGCTTTGTCACCGCCTGCCAACCATTATGATCTATCATTCCTCGCGCCATGCCCGGCCTCTGGGCTTATTCTGTGCGGCGACAATGATGCTGTCTGCGCACCGAGCGATATTGAACGCGCCCTAACCAAAGTTCGCGTACAGACGGGCGAAGTTATCGATCGCCAAACAATCGAAGGCGCGAACCATTTCTATCAGCATCATCTGGAAGAAATGGAGCAATCATGTGAGCGGTATTTGCTGGACAGGCTGGAAGCGGCTGAGCAGAAACTTCGCGACCAAGCCGAAGAAGAGAACGGCTAAAACCAATATAACGCATCTGTGAAGTGCATCGGCGCGCGAAGGGCTTTAGGTCTTGTGTGTGTTTCTAGTCAGCCTGTGAAAGTAATATCTATGTTCCACCGTGTTTTCCTCGCCGCAATATTCGCCCTGACTTTGGCGTCTGCTTCCTTTGCTCATCATGACAAAAATCATGGCGAGAGCGAAATCGCAGCAGCCATCGGCCCTGTTATTGATGCGCCTGCGCCAACGTTTTCTGGCCTGAATGCACAAGGTGAAGCGATAACGCTGGAAGATGTTGCTGGAAGCGAGGGCACAATTCTTGTTTTTGTCAGATCGGCAGACTGGTGCCCATTTTGTAAACGTCAACTTATCGAATTGTCTGAAAATGCTGAAACGCTGAAAGCGCAAGGCTGGCAAGTTGTTGGCCTGTCCTATGATACGCCTGAAAAACTCGCAAAGTTCTCAGCAAAATCAGATATCACATATCCGCTTGTCTCTGATACTGACTCGGCAACAATCATAGCATTTGGACTGCTGAACGAGGAAGTCGGCATAAACTCCAGATCATATGGCATCCCGCATCCAGCGATCGTGTTCATAGATGCTGAAGGCACAGTCAAAGCTGTTCTGCGTGAAGAAGGTTACCGTAAAAGACCTGAAATCGAGCAGATCACGGAAACGGTTGCAGCCCTTAGCGCCAATTAAGCGCTAAGCCGGAATAGGCTAGAAAACCTGCGTATTCCATGCGCCGACCTTTTGTCTTTCTGCCATCAGACTTTTTAAACGTATAAGCGCCGCCCGGGCAACGTTTATCGATTCTGTAAGCTCCACATCAAAATGCCCATCGCCAGAGGTTGTTTCTGATGTGAAATTGTCGACCTGCTCCAGCCGCTTAATCGCGAACTCTATGGTTGCGATCTGGTCTTCTATATTTTGCTGATCAGTGTTCATCTCATGATACTTAGTTGACTCTCGTCAACCGCCCTTATCCTAAGTCTTGCTCCATGCTGCCTGTTTAAACAGGCATGCTATTTTCTTTTATATTCAACCAAGAGGGGTCAAATTAGATATATGGGCAACTACAAACTCATCGCAACTTTTTGATCAGAATTCGTGACTTTTTCGGTGGGGCTAATAGCTTTTTGGCAGATGTAGAACACGCTCGGAAATAAAATTCAGGATCATCTCCCGGCTAACAGGGGCAATCCGCGCGAGCATCGCCTCCCGCATATAGCGTTCAACGTGATATTCCTTCGCATAGCCCATTCCGCCATGCGCAAGAACAGACGCTTCACAGGCGCGAAACCCGCTCTCGGTGCCAAGATATTTCGCAGCGTTCGCTTCAGCTCCGCAGTCTTGTCCCGCATCAAACAGTGACGCCGCTTTATAGGCCAAAAGTTCGGCAGCTTTTAACTCAGCCCAAGACTTTGCAAGCGGATGGGCAACACCCTGATTTTGGCCAATTGGCCTACCAAATACGACGCGCTCCTGTGCATAGGTCGCTGCGCGCTCCAAGGCCGCAAAGCCAAGCCCAATGCTTTCAACAGCAAACAAAACGCGCTCAGGGTTGAGCCCCTGAAGAAGATACTTGAACCCCTGTCCTTCCTCGCCGATCAAATCCGCCTTTGGAACGTTCAGCCCGTCGATAAACAAGGCGTTGCACTCAACCGCTTTGCGACCCATTTTCGGGATGGGGTGGGCTTCGATAAAGTCCCGGTCAAAATCGGTATAAAAGAGCGACAGGCCTAGATAGGGCTTCGCGCAGTCTTCTTTTGGCGTCGTGCGCGCAATAAGAAGAATCTTGTCGGCGCGCTGGGCACCTGTTGTCCAAATCTTGCGGCCATTGATCGTATATCCCGCATTTGTACGCTCCGCTTTGGTCTCAAGCGAAGACGTATCGAGGCCGGAATTTGGCTCGGTCACGGCAAAGCACATCTTTTCTTCGCCGGAAATAATCTTAGGTAGATTCTCTTGTTTCTGCTCTTCGGTGCCAAACTTTTCGAGCGGCTTTGGGCCAAAGATATTTAGGTGGATCGATGACGCCCCTGAATAGCCAGCCCCTGAGCGGGTCACCGTTTGCATCACAATCGCCGCTTCAACCAAGCCAAGCCCTGCGCCGCCATACTCTTCTGGCATCGCGATACCAAGCCATCCGCCATCCGCCATCGCTTTGGTGAACGCTTCAGGCCAATCACCTGTATCATCCGTTTTGAGCCAGTAGTCGTCGTCAAATTGCTGACATGTGCGCTCCACGGCCCTTTGAATAGCTATTTGATCCTCTGTCATATCAGCGATTGCGTGCATGGTAGCTCCCGTCGTTTTGGCTATGGATATTATGCGCGCCACCATTCGTCCAGCGCTATAAGCGAGGCAGACCGCATCAGTAGTTGCGATTCATTCTCAACTATGTATATCTAGCCAAAATTTGGAGATTTCTTGATGAAGACAATAAAGTTCGCCTTGGCTGCGATTATGCTCGGTGCCTTGCCTGCGTGTACTGATAGCGCTGAGACGGCCGCGCCCGCTGCGCCGCAACCCGCAACACCAACAGCTGATCGCGTCGTCAATGTTTATAGCACCCGGCATTACGATTCAGACCAAGAACTGTTTCGTGTCTTTGAAGAAAAAACAGGCATTCGTGTGCGCGCACGCGAGGCCGGTAGCGCTGCCCTTTTGGAGACCATGAAAGCCGAAGGAGGCGCGAGCCCAGCTGATGTTGTGCTTGCGACAGATGCGGGAACCCTATGGCGGTTTCAAGACGCAGGCCTGTTGCAGCCCGTTGAGAGCGGCGCGTTAAATACGGCTATTCCGGCGCAGTATCGTGAGCCTGATGGCTATTGGTTCGGCCTTTCTAAGCGGGCCCGCGTCATTGTGTTCGACCCAAAGAAATATAGCGCTGATGCCTTCACCGACTATGCCGTCCTCGCCGACCCAGCTTACAAAAGCGATGTCTGCATGCGCTCAAGTTCCAATATTTACAATCTTTCGCTCATGGGCGAGCTCATCGAGCGCTGGGGTAATGAAGACGCCGCAAAGTGGGCAGCCGCGGTTCAAAGCAACTTTGCCCGAGCGCCAACTGGCGGTGACACAACGCAGATCGAATCTATCGCCGCTGGCGAGTGTTCCGTTGCCCTCGTCAATCACTATTATTGGGCAAGGCTGGCAACTGCCACCGCTGAGGACCGCCGTGAAATTGCGCAATCAACGCAGCTTGCCTTTCCATCTGGTGAAGCAGGAACACATGTAAACATCACTGGCGGCGCAGTTGCGGCCAACGCGCCAAACAAGGCCGAAGCGATTGCCTTTATTGAGTTCCTTGTCAGCCCCGAAGGACAAGGCTTGCTGATCACAGAAACAAAGGAGTTTCCAATCCTGTCATCCGTCGCACTGCCAGACGGGCTGGGCACGCTTCCTGACTTTGAAGCCAGCCGCGTTCCGTTGACACGGTTTGGCGAAAACCAAAAGCAAGCCCAAATCAATTATGACAAAGCCGGCTGGAATTAGCTTTTAATCCGATGGCGCAGACACCATCCCTCACCCGGCCGCGCGCCATCAAAATAAAGTGGAGCAATGCACCGCTTATTGCAGCCTTCCTAATCATTGGAACCCCGATCATCACGACATTGATGATCGGGGTCTTTGCAGGCGGCGGAGACGTATGGGCGCACATTAGCGCGACCTTCATGTGGACCTACTTCATCAACACTGTCCTCATTATGATACTGATGACATTGATTATGTGCACCATTGCCATCCCCACTGCATGGCTGGTCACAATGCATGATTTTCCGGGCCGGGGTCTATTTGCCTGGCTTCTGATACTTCCCTTGGCTGCGCCGGGTTATGTGCTCGCTTTTTCTTATGCGGATCTGGTCGGTGTCTCTGGCCCACTGCAAAGTACGCTGCGGGATGCAACCGGCTGGGCGGCACGCGACTATTGGTTCCCTAACCTGAGAAGCTTGCCGGGATGCGCTTACATCCTCTCAATGGCGCTCTACCCTTATGTGTACTTAGCTGCACGCGCCGCCTTCCAATCGCAATCAATTACAACGCTGGAGGCGGCCCAATCGCTTGGCGCAGGGCCAATGGCGCGGTTTACAAAAATTGAGCTACCCAGCGCCCGTCCCGCCATCGTTGCTGGTTTGGCTTTGGCACTTATGGAGGCCGGGGCAGATTATGGCGCGGCTGATTTTCTCGGCGTGCAAACGCTCACTGTTGGCGTCTTCCGCGCGTGGACCAGCTTTGGAGACCCGGCTGCTGGCGCACGTCTCGCGATTGTCCTCGTCGCGCTTACATTCTTTCTTTTATGGTTAGAACGTCGCCAGCGCGGCCTCGCCGGTTACCAGACGAATACTCGGCGCGCGACCGCCCTCAAACGCACAAAGCTTTCAAGCTGGCGCGCAATATCGGCTTCAGCCTTTTGTCTTCTCGTCTTCTTCCTCGGCTTTGTCTTGCCGATCACACATTTGGTCCTGCGGGCCATTGATGCCCAAGAACAAACCCCGCCTATCTGGGATGCGACCTTCAATTCCGTTAGCCTTGCCGCAATCGGCGCTTTGGCAACTTTCCTTATTGCTTTGATTGTCTCGCTTGGTGCGCATCAAAAGAACAAGATTGCACAATTATCCACCATCGTTGCCGCATGGGGGTATGCGATCCCCGGCGCAGTGCTTGGACTTGGGGCCATTTACAGCCTTGTTGCGCTCGGCTTTCCCTTATCTGGATTGGCCGCTCTAAGCCTACTCATCCTTGTGTACATCAGCCGCTTTAGCGCTGCGGGCACCCAGCCCATGTTAGCCGCCCTGCAACGGGCACCTGCTAGCTATGCTTTTGCAGCGCGCAGCCTTGGTGCAGGCCCAGTCCGGCGTATGTTCAAGATTGATCTGCCACTTATTGCCCCCGGCGCAGCCACAGCAGCGCTCATCTTGTTCGTTGAGATTTTGAAAGAGCTTCCCGCGACCCTCATGCTTCGCCCTTTCAATTGGGATACATTGGCCGTGCGCGCTTATGCTTATGCCTCAGATGAACGCCTCGCCGCCTCAGCCACGCCATCGCTCGCCATTACGCTGGCCGGGCTTCTACCCGTCCTCCTCTTATCTTGGCGGCTATCGCGAAACGTGTCAGGACCAGCGCATGAGTGACAGCACGGCCCCACTTTCTTTGAAAGTTGACAATATTTCATTCTCGATTGGCGGGCGCGAAATCGTGCGCGATGTCAGCCTGACAATCCAGCCCGGCCAAACGACGGCGTTGCTTGGAAGCTCCGGCGCGGGGAAATCAACACTGCTGCGCCTCATCGCGGGGCTTGAAAAGCCGGACGCCGGAAACATCTGGCGCGGTGAGACGTTGTTATCTTCCCCAGACATGATGGTGCGCGCCGAAGACAGACAGATCGGCCTCATCTTTCAAGACTTTGCACTGTTCCCTCATCTTACTTTGCTGGGCAATGTGATGTTCGGTTTGGATGCTTTGGCCAAGCCAATCGCCAAGCAAAAGGCATTGGCCTGGTTAGAGCGTGTTGGTCTTGTAGCGCGCGCAAACGACTATCCGCATCATCTCTCAGGCGGCGAGCAACAGCGTGTTGCCATTGCGCGCGCCCTCGTTCCCGATCCGGTTGCGATTCTTATGGACGAGCCTTTTTCAGGCCTCGACCCAGCGCTGCGCGAAGACCTTCGCAACACAGCCATGACCATTATCAAAGAGGCCGGAATTCCCGCTTTACTTGTCACCCATGACGCGGGAGAAGCAATGCAACTTGCTGACACGCTTTGCATTATGCGCGACGGGAGAATCATTCAAAGCGATTCCCCGGACGCGGTTTATACACAGCCTGTGGATAAAGAGGCCGCGACGGCCTTGGGGCCGCTTATGACGCTTGAGGCAGTTTGGAATAGCGACGCGTCCAGCTTCGAAACGGCCTTTGGGGCAATGTCGCTCAAATCACCGCATTCAGACGCGATAGCAACACTATATATGCGCCCAGAAGCGATTTATCCTGATCAAAACTCCGATATTTCAGCAGAAATACAGAGCCTTCACCGAAAGGGCCCGGTGCGCATTGCGCGTGTTTTCCGCGCAGGCCAAACGCTCGATATTGTCATTCCGGCCCATATGAAAGTGTCTGTCGGCCAATCGCTGCGCCTCAGCATCAATCCCGCTTTGTGCTGGTGTTTCTAATGCCCACAATCTGACATTTCCGTCATATTGCTGTAAATCACTCGCCAAGCTCCAAAATTCCACTTACTCTCAACAACGAAGTTTGTAGAAAGATGGCAGCCCTTATGCGTAAATTCATTTCGCTCTTTGCAATGACAGTCTTCTTGTTCGCGGGCTCTTTGTCTGCGCATGCGCAGGGCATTTTGCGCGACGCTGAAACCGAAGCGATCTTACGAGAATATACGGACCCAATTTTGGAAGCTGCCGGCTTAGTGCCAGAAGATGTCTCCATTTACATCGTCCAAGACCCCTCGCTTAACGCCTTCGTAACGGGCGGTCAGAATATCTTCCTGCATACGGGTCTTATTATCCGCTCAGAAACACCCGGCCAGTTAAAAGGTGTTATCGCTCACGAAGCCGGGCATATCGCAGGGGCGCACGGCGCACGGCGCGCGGCTAGCCTGGCGAAGGCACAAATACCTGGATACGTCTCAATCGGCCTCGGCATTATTGCCCTCGCCGCTGGCGCGCCTGAAGTTGGTCTCGCCCTTATCGCGAACTCACAACAACTGACCTATTTGAATTTCGTCTCGCATACACGCGCGCAAGAATCTTCAGCAGACCAAGCTGCATTATCCTACCTTGAAACGACCGGACAATCAGGCAAAGGCTTGGTCGAGTTCTTTGAAGAATTCCGTTATCAAGAAGTGCTCTCACAAGCCAAACGCTTTGAGTATTTCCGCACGCACCCACTCGCATCTGATCGTATTGCGCGTTTGCGCTCACGGGCGCAACAAAATGGCCTCTGGGACGTGCCAGACTCCGAACGCTCAGTCGAACAGCTTGCGATGATGCACGCAAAGCTTATCGGATATTTGGAACACACGAACAAAGTCTACCAAAAGTATCCACTTGAAGACACAAGCAAGCCTGCACGCTACGCCCGGGCGCACGCGGCCATCAATTCGCTGGATTTCGGCGTGGCCCACAAAGAAGTCGATAGCCTCTTGGTGGAAGAACCTGAAAACCCTTATTTCCATGAGCTTAAAGGCTTCATCATGTTCCAAAGCGGTGACGTGGAAGGCTCAATCGCACCATACAAGAAAGCGATTGAAATGAGTGACGGCAATCCGCAAATGCAAATTAGCTATGCACGCTCAATGATCGCGCGCGGTAACCCCGGAGATGTCGAAGAAGGCGAAGCCGCTTTACGTCGCTCAATTCTCGCTGACTCAGAGAACGCATTCGCATGGAGTGAACTGGCCAAAGCGCTCGATAAGCAAGGTAAGCGCGGCGAAGCTGAACTGGCCACGGCTGAACGCTCCTACCATGCTGGTGATTATGCAAGCGCACAAGCCTTCTCCCGGCGCGCCATGGGCAATCTGGATCTTGGCAGCCCTCTACACCGGCGCGCAGAGGACATTGCAGCCGTGACAGATCCACGCCTTAAGGAAAATGCACGTTATTATCGACGCCGATAAAACATCAACATCTGGTTTAGAACAAATTTACCTATCGACGCGATATAATAACGTTGAGACTATGATCAAAGAGAGAACCGTTATGATCCGCAAATTCGCACTTGCCACAAGCCTTGTCGCGCTGTCGCTGACAGTTGCTTGCGCACAGGAAAGCGCGCCCAACCGCGCGGTAACAGAAGAAATCATCAAAGAATACATTCTGGCAAACCCTGAGATCATAGAAGACGCGCTCATCGCCCTTGAAAGAAAGCGGATCGCGGCAGAAGAAGAGGCAAAACGCGAGCTGGTAAAAGCGAATACCGAGCTGATCTTCAACACGTCTGCTGACTATTCCATTGGCCCCGATGAGGCGCCCGTCACGGTCGTGGAATTCTTTGACTATCGCTGCGGGCCATGCCGCGGATCATTGGACACGATAAGTGCGCTGCCGGAGCGCTATAATGGCCAAGTCCGCGTGGTCTTCAAAGAATTTCCTATTCTGAGCACCGAAAGCCGTATCGCCTCGCTTGCCGCCCTTGCCGCTGGTCGCCAAGGAAAATATTTTGAGATGCATCAGGCGCTCATGCAATCACCGTCTCGTTTTCAAGACGGCGACATTGTAAAGATTGCGAAGGATATCGGGCTCGATATGGCCAAATGGGAAGAGGATCGCAAAGACAAATCTTTCCGCGATCAAATCGACAAGAACCATTTCCTTGCCCAAACGATCGGGGCGAACGCGACGCCAACATTTATTATCGGCGACACATTGTTTTCCGGTCTCGACCCGAACAAGCTGGAAACGCTGATTGCTGAAGGCATTGCCAAAGCCGGATAAGAAGCACCCGCCCGCTTGCCGAACCCTCAAGAAAACGTATTGTGTCCCAGCAGCTAAACTAATGTCTGGGAGGGCAACACGATGCATGCAGCGCGTTCACTTAAATTTCTGATATCGGCATTGCTATTTGCTGGCCTTAGCCTGAGCGCTTTCGGTCAGGAGGCTGTCGTCCATGGCAACGGCGCG
Source organism: uncultured Hyphomonas sp. (assembly GCA_964643565.1). GTDB lineage: Bacteria > Pseudomonadota > Alphaproteobacteria > Caulobacterales > Hyphomonadaceae > CALLCD01. Next base: position 11,890 of record CAZXTI010000018.1, read on the forward strand.
CTGGAAATTTTCGATGCGGAAGGTCAGGCCAATTCACCGCGATGGGTGATGGGCTGGGTCGCCTTCATGCTTTTGACCTTTCTGGTCGGGGTTGGTTTTGCTTTTGTCCGAAAAGAAGCGCGCTGGCTGATGGCGCCTATTGTGCTTGGCTTTGTCGCCATATTCACATTCTTTTACATCTCTGGATCCCCTGAAATTTCTGGCTTGATTGCGACCTTCCATTTGGTGTTTTGGACGCCGACGCTGATCATGCTCCTGCGCAATCGCTGGTTCCTGAAGGAGAGCACGTGGTTTGGCCGCTGGACCGGGGTGCTGACCTTCGTGATTTTGTTCTCATTTATTTTCGATATACGCGACGCGGCGATCTATCTCGATCACATTGCCGGGCTTGGTGTCTTTTAAATCAGGCCTGCCAAGGGCGAGCTAGGGTCCGCGTAGCGCTTCTTGCCCATGCGCCCGGCGAGATAAGCTTCGCGGCCTGCAATGACAGCGTGCTTCATTGCACGGGCCATACCTATTGGGTCGCGGGCCTCTGCAATGGCCGTGTTCATCAACACGCCGTCACAGCCGAGCTCCATCGCAATCGCAGCATCCGAGGCCGTACCGACACCGGCATCGACAATCACCGGCACGCGGGACTGCTCGACGATGAGGCGGATGTTGACCGGGTTCTGTATGCCAAGGCCGGAACCGATCAGGCTTCCAAGCGGCATGATCGCAGCGCAACCCACCTCTTCCAGACGGCGCGCATAGACCGGATCATCTGAACAATAGACCATGACCTGAAAGCCATCCTTGATCAGCGTCTCTGCAGCTTTGAGGGTTTCGGGCATATCCGGGTATAGCGTCTTCTGGTCGGCCAGAACTTCCAGTTTCACCAGATCCCAGCCGCCTGCTTCGCGGGCGAGCTTCAGCGTGCGCACGGCGTCATCGGCGGTAAAGCAGCCCGCCGTGTTTGGCAGGTAGGTGTAGCGCGCGGGCGAGACATGGTCTGTCAGACGGTCTTCTTTCGGGTCAGACAAGTTCACACGGCGCAGCGCCACAGTGACCATATCCACACCCGCCGCATCAGCAGCCTCAGCGTTTTGCGCATAGGAGGCATATTTCCCGGTGCCGATGATTAAACGAGAGGAAAACTCACGCCCGGCGATGGTAAGCGTATCGCTCTTTGAATTATCCATTTTATCCTTCCTACGCTGGCATTACCCAGACAGGTTCAACGAGTATAATCTCAGCCCAAAAGCAGGCACCCCGGTGTGCGGAAAATAGTTGTCTCACTAGTCGTGTCAACACTGTTCCCGGGAGGGGAAGCTCTCATTGAGAGTATATCAAATCTCAACGCGCTGCCACGCATCCTAACCTCTTAATTCAATACCGCAGATTCACACGAGGCAATTTAGGTGACCTTAGGCGATACCGACTATCATTCAGATTGCAGGGAGGAACAAAGATGCTAACTAAACAACGCATGTCTGTCATCATCGCCAGTTTCGTATTCGTAGCGGCCATGGATATAAGCACAGCCCTTATTCTCCTCACAAAAAACCCATTATCTGACGTCATCGGTTTTATGACCAGCCCAATGCTGATCAAGTGCAACTTAACAACGCTCGTAATTTTCTCTTTTCTGGCGGCATGTTTCGACGGGCCTCTGCTGAAGATGGCGGGCAAGATTACACATAATATTAAAACGCGCTATGGCTTGGCCTATATGTTCGTGCTGCTTGGAATTATACTTATTTGCTTCCTTCCAGCCGCCAAAGATATGTTCCCTCCTATTGTGATCGTCCTAACTTGCCTGATCGCGCTTTCAATGGGGTTTCTAGGCGGCTTCGCCAGAGGCTGGTTTATCGACAATTGGTCAAATGGAACCGGTGCAAAACAGCTCGCCTAAACCGGCGACAGCACCTTAATCCAGTCCGGGCGGCGCGGTAGGTAGATGCGGCGTATTTCTTCCTGATCTTCGAGGTTGAGTAAGCTCAGTGAATTTTCAGCCGAATTGGTCACCAGCGCATAATTGCGATT
>CAZXTI010000019.1:0-13708 GCA_964643565.1 uncultured Hyphomonas sp.
AGGGTCCCGGGTTCAAATCCTGGTGCCCCTGCCAGGCGGATAAATCATCACAGCTCTAATACGGCTTATTTGCCGTTATTGCGTTTCTGCTCGCGGCGGGTCTCGTTGGCCTCGTGGGTTTTCGCTTGGCGAAAGCCCTGATCGGCAAGACCGCTATAGGGGTGGTCTATGGCTTGGTGGCGTTTATCGATGCATTTTTCGTCGGGGCCAGCCTCTTTACAGTCGGTGAGGTCGAGCGGGTGCAACTGGGCTTTTGGATACCCTTTTTGCACAGCATCTGGCTGTGTTCCGGCGCAGGCGACCAGGCCGAAGCTCGCAAGCAAGAGGCCGAGACGTAGGTGGCGGGTGCGATATGTCATGAGGCGCTCCAGGTTTTATGTTTATCAATATGTCGGCGAATCCCTGCCGCGTCAATCTCAGGCAGTTATCAGGAAGAAGACGGGGACGGCGATATAGGCGGTCATTAAGAGGCCAAGGATGGCGCGGACCCACACCGCCTTGAAGCGCCGGAATAAGAGGGCCATTAAAGCAAAACCAAGCACGGCTTCGAGAATGGAGACGATGCCGCCATGATGGGCGCGGTCCCAATAGGATAATGGCGAGTGGAAGCGCCATTCTGTAAATGGCCAGAAATGGATGTGGGCGTCGTCATGGTGGACGGGGAAGTCGGCGGCGAGATGGACGAGGGCTGCAAGGCAAAACAGGGCGGGCAGGCTTTGCCAGCGCGGGCGGGCGTCTTTTGGCGCGGCGATGAGGAGAGCTGCAGCGAGAAAGCCGAGATAGAGGGGAATTGAATTAGAGATGGCTGAGAGCGTTTGCCACGGCTCGCTCCAATAGGTTTCGCCCCAAAGCGTATGGCCGGGAATACCTGTGACGGCGGCATAGGCAAACAGGATATAGATGGAAAGGTCCGGGATCAGCGCACCTGCGATGACAGCAGTATTGCGCCGGGTCTGGCCGGGCTTGGTAAACAGGCTTGCAGCCATAAGCAGGTGGGTTTGTGTCATCATATGAGGGTTTATAGGCTATTGCGGTAAGTAATTTGCAAAATTTAATGAAAAAAGTGGGTGAAATCGCCAAAAAGGACCATGAAAATATGGGGTATTTTCTGGCCGGGGAAATGTGAGATTTGTGTTGTTCTGTCTGGGCTGCAAATTTCCTTGAATACAGCTGTTGACGTAGCTGATTTGGTGCACTAGAGACAGCCCTTCGATGGAATAGCTGTGCCTTTTGGGCAAACGTATTCTCCGAAACTGACAATTTTACCAAGTTACGGCCCAACTCAATGGATGGGGAGGGGCCGCTTGATGTTATGCGAACGGTAGTACCGATGGAAAAACAGAATATCAGGATCAGGCTCAAAGCTTTTGATCACCGCGCTTTGGACATTTCCGCAAAGGAAATCGTCTCAACCGCGAAACGTACAGGCGCTGATGTGCGCGGGCCAATCCCGCTGCCGACGCGTATTGAGAAATTTACGGTCAACCGTTCACCGCACGTGAATAAGAAGTCACGTGAACAGTTCGAGATCCGCACACACAAGCGGATGCTGGATATTGTCGACCCGACCCCACAAACCGTAGACGCGCTGATGAAGCTCGATCTGTCTGCTGGTGTGGCTGTCGAGATTAAACTTGAGGGAGCACGCTAATGACGCTGCCTGCTGATCGTTCTGGCGTGCTAGCTCGCAAATTGGGCATGACACGCGTGTTTAATGAAAACGGGCATCATGTGCCTGTTACCGCTCTGGCGCTCGATGGGTGTCAGGTTGTTGGCTTACGTACGGATGAGGACCGCGAGGTTACTCTGACGAAGGGCCGTGACAAGAAAGTAAAATCCAAAGTGATGCGCAATGATGGCTATAATGCTGTCATTCTTGGCGCAGGCTCCAAGAAAGCGAAACGTACGCCGAAGCCGCAGCGCGGTCAGTTCGCAAAAGCGGGCGTGGCGCCAAAGGCCAAGCTTGTGGAATTTCGTGTGAAGGGAAACCTTCCTGAGGTCGGCGCCGAAGTGGTTGCCGATCATTTTGTTCCGGGACAAAAAGTTGATGTTGCGGCTGTTAGTATCGGTAAAGGTTTTGCCGGTGCGATGAAGCGCTGGAACTTTGGCGGTCTTCGCGCGACGCACGGTGTGTCTATCTCTCACCGTTCGCACGGTTCAACCGGTCAGTGTCAGGATCCGGGCCGCGTGTTTAAGGGCAAGAAGATGGCTGGCCATTATGGTGCGGCGCGTGTCTCTGTTCAAAACCTTGAGATTGTTCGCACTGATGTTGATCGCGGGCTTATCCTCGTAAAGGGTGCGATCCCTGGCCATGAAGGGTCATGGGTTGAGGTTCGTGATTCAGTGAAGCTTGCGCGCCATGCGGATGCACCAGAGGCCGGTTCTTTCCGGGCACCTGAAAAGGCTGCGCCTAAGAAAGAGAAAAAGGCCGAAGCTGCAACGGGCGGCACGCCAATTGTTGCAGGCGGTCCAGCTGACACGATCGTTCTGGTCGATGGCATCGGTCCTAAGGCTGAAGAGAAGCTGAAAGAAAAGGGCGCAGGCACATTGTCTGGCTTTGTCGAGATGGCGGACGCAGATCGCGACGCTGTTCTTGAGGAGCTGGGTGTGACTGAAAAAGCCAAGAATGAAGACTGGGTTGGTCAGGCTAAAGACCTGCTTGCTGGCGGTGAGCCACAGGCGGAGGTTGACCGGAAGCTTCTGGCGAAACTGATTAAAGAACAAGAGGGCGGCGAATAATGGACGTCTCTGTAAAGACACTCGATGGCAAGGCTGCTGGTAAGGCTGCGCTTGATGATGCGATTTTCGGCGTGGAAGATATCCGCTCCGATATTTTGCACCGCACTGTACGCTGGCAACTCGCCAAGCGTCAGGCTGGCACACACAAAACCCAGACACGTTCTGAAGTGAGCGTGACGACGAAGAAGTTTGTTCGTCAAAAGGGTTCAGGCGGCGCGCGTCACGGTTCGCGCAATGCGCCGATCTTTGTTGGCGGCGCTGTGGCGCATGGCCCGCGTGTTCGCTCTCATGCGCACAAGCTGCCGAAGGCTATCCGTAAGATGGCGCTGGCGCATGCTTTGTCATCCAAGGCGAAAGACGGCGCGCTTATTGTGCTCGACGACGCGAAGATGGATGCACCGAAGACGAAAGATCTTCGCGGCAAGCTGGCTGGTCTGGGCATTCAGAACGCACTGATTATTGGCGGCGTGTCCGTCGACGAGAATTTTGCAAAAGCAGCGCAGAATATTCCAAACGTCGACGTGCTCCCGGTGATGGGCCTTAACGTATATGACGTGATGCGCCGCAAAACACTGGTTCTCACAAAAGACGCCGTAGACGGCATTTCGCAGCGCTTTGAAGGTAAACTTCAGGGCGCTTCGCCGTTTTCAAAGGATAGTTTCATCGACGACATTCAGCTTGTCGACGGGATTGGCCCAAAGGGTGCCAAGGCACTCAAGGCGATCGGGGCTGGCACGCTGACAGGTTATGTCGCGCTGTCGGATGCTGATCGTAAGGCCGTGCTGGAGAAAATCGGCAAGGTCGAGAAGGCTGAGCGCGAAGATTGGCTTGGCCAGTGTAAAGAGATGATCGCTGGTGAGCCACCGCGCGCCAAGGTCGATAAGGAATATGCAGCTCGTCTGCTCGCAAAGCGCGCCAAGGAGGCAAAATAAGCCATGGCTGACGTAAAGAACCATTATTACGACACGATCCTGTCGCCGGTGATTACCGAGAAATCTACTGTTGTGTCCGAGTACAACAAGGTGATCTTCCGCGTTGCGATTGATGCCGACAAGCCGACCATCAAAGAGGCGGTCGAGAACTTGTTCAAAGTTAAGGTGACCAAGGTCAACACGATCAAGGTCAAAGGTAAGACCAAGCGTTTCAAGGGAACGCTTGGTCGACGCCCGGATTACAAAAAAGCGATTGTGACACTCGAAGACGGCCAGTCTATCGACATCACAACCGGTCTATAAGGGAGGAGTTTCCAGATGGCATTAAAGACATTCAAACCAACTTCTCCGGGCCGCCGCCAGCTTGTGCTGGTGGATCGCTCCGACCTGCACAAAGGTCGCCCGGTTAAGAAGTTGACCGAAGGCCTGACCAAGTCAGGTGGACGTAACAATAAGGGCCGCATCACGGCGCGTCGCCGCGGCGGCGGTGCCAAGCGGCTTTACCGGAAGATCGATTTCAAGCGGAACAAGTTTGACGTTGAAGCAACGGTCGAGCGTCTTGAGTATGATCCGAACCGGACAGCTTTCATCGCGCTGATCAATTACGCCGATGGCGAGCAGGCTTATATTCTGGCGCCGCAGCGTCTGGGTGTTGGTGACAAGGTCATCTCTTCGAAGACGGCTGACATTAAGCCGGGCAATACGCTTCCGCTGAAGAACATCCCGGTCGGTACGATCATTCACAATATTGAATTGAAGCCTGAAAAGGGCGCGCAGATGATCCGCTCTGCTGGCTCCTATGCGCAGCTTGTTGGCCGCGATGGTGGTCACGCGCAGATCAAGCTGGCCTCTGGTGAGCTTCGCATGGTTCTCGATCGCTGCCTTGCAACGGTTGGTGCGGTGTCAAACCCGGACAATATGAACCAAGTTATGTCTAAAGCCGGCCGTAACCGCTGGAAGGGTATTCGCCCATCTGTTCGCGGTGTTGCGATGAACCCGGTTGATCACCCGCATGGTGGTGGTGAAGGCAAGTCCTCAGGTGGTCGTCATCCGGTGACACCTTGGGGTAAGAAAACGCGCGGGCCTAAAACCCGTAAGAACAAGGCGACCGATCGTTTGATCATCCGTCGCCGTAACTCGAAACGATAGGGGGAGCCAAGAATGCCACGCTCCACATGGAAAGGGCCGTTTGTTGACGGCTACCTCTTGAAGAAAGCCGCAGCAGCGAAAGAAGCTGAGAAGCGTCAGGTCATTAAGACATGGTCACGCCGCTCAACGATCCTGCCGCAATTTGTTGGTCTGAACTTTCAGGTCCACAATGGCAACAAATTCATCCCGGTGACCATCAATGAAGAAATGGTTGGTCACAAGCTCGGCGAATTTGCACCGACACGGTCTTATTACGGCCATGGTGCAGATAAGAAAGCGCGGAGGGGTTAAGAATGGCAAAGTCGAAGAATCCTCCAAAACAGGCTGCGAATGAAGCGCGCTCCGTGCTGCGCATGCTTCGCATTAGCCCGCAAAAGCTGAACCTTCTGGCACAGCAAATCCGCGGCTTGACTGTTCAAAAGGCGCTCAACCAGCTTGAGTTCTCTCCGAAGCGTCACGCCAAGGATGTCCGCAAGGCGCTGCAAAGTGCGATTGCGAACGCCGAGAACAACCACAATCTGGATATTGATAGCCTTGTTGTTACGCAGGCGCATGTTGGCAAGAACCTTGTCATGAAGCGTATTCGTGCGCGGGCGCGTGGCCGTGCGGCACGTATTCACAAGCCGTTTTCACAGCTCACCATTGTTCTGACCGATACGTCAGTCACCGCAGAGGAGGCCGCCTAATGGGTCAGAAGATCAACCCGGTCGGGCTTCGCCTCGGCATCAACCGTACATGGGATAGCCGCTGGTATGCAGACAGCGCTGACTATGGCCGTCTGTTGCACGAAGATCTGGCAATCGAGAAATTCATCCGCACCAAGCTTAAGCAAGCTGGCATTTCGCGCATCATCATTGAGCGCCCACACAAGAAGTGCCGCGTTACGATCCACACAGCCCGTCCTGGTCTGGTGATCGGTAAGAAGGGTGCAGACATTGAGAAGCTGCGCAAAGAGCTTTCCAAGACTGTGAGCGATGAGGTTTTTGTAAACCTTGTTGAGGTTCGCAAGCCTGAGATTGATGCGGCACTTGTTGCTGAAGATATTGCACGTCAACTGGAACGCCGGGCCTCTTTCCGCCGGGCCATGAAGCGCTCTATTCAGTCTGCGATGCGTCTTGGCGCACAAGGTATCCGCATCATGTGTGCTGGTCGTCTTGGCGGCGCTGAAATTGCGCGTACTGAGCAATATGCAGAAGGCTCTGTGCCATTGCATACGCTGCGCGCTGATATCGATTATGGTACAGCCGAAGCGCTGACCACTTACGGAATTATCGGCATCAAGGTCTGGGTCTATAAGGGCGAGATCATGGAGCACGATCCAATGGCGCAAGATCGCAAGCTTGAATCTTCAGGCCAGTCACGCGCCCGTTCAACCAATAGCCGTGACCAGGGACCTGGCGCGCGATCTGGGGGAGCTTAATCAATGTTATCGCCAAAACGTACAAAATACCGCAAAGCCTTTAAGGGCAAGATCAAAGGCAATGCCAAGGGCGGCTTCCGCCTGAACTTCGGCACGTTCGGTCTTAAAGCGCTTGAGCCTGAGCGGGTAACGGCACGCCAGATCGAAGCGACACGCCGGGCTATCACGCGCTATATGAAGCGTCAGGGTAAGGTCTGGATCCGTGTGTTCCCAGATGTGCCTGTGACCGCCAAGCCGATCGAAGTTCGTATGGGTAAGGGTAAAGGCTCTGTCGACCGTTGGGTTGCGCGGGTTAAGCCTGGTCGTATTCTGTTTGAAATTGATGGTGTCTCTGAAGAGGTCGCTCGCGAAGCGCTGCGTCTGGGCGCTGCGAAGCTGCCGATCAAGTGTAAGATCGTCAAACGTATGGAAGGGGTCTAGTCATGGCTGGAGATCGAACCAAGCGTATCAAGAAGCTGAAAGAAATGTCTGAGAGCCAGCTCAAGGACGAGCTGGGCACGCTGAAGAAGGAGCAGTTCAATCTGCGCTTCCAACAGGCGACTAATCAGCTTGAGAAAACATCTCGCGTAAATCATGTCCGCAAGGATATCGCGATCATTAAAACCATGCTGACGCAGCATGCAAAAGCTGCAACCGAGGCTTAGGAGAACGACATGCCAAAACGTGTAATGGAAGGTGTGGTGGTCTCCACCAAGCAGGACAAGACGGTGGTTGTTCGTGTTTCACGAACATTCCTACACCCGCTTTTGAAGAAGATTGTTCGCCGCACGAAAAAATACCACGCTCATGATGAAGGCAATGTGGCCCAAGAAGGTCAGACCGTGTCTATCATTGAGTGCCCACCGCGCTCAAAATTGAAGCGTTGGGAACTGATGACAACTGATGCAGGCAAAGGAGCTGACGCATGATTCAGATGCAATCCAACCTGCGCGTCGCGGATAATTCCGGCGCTCGCCGTGTCCAGTGCATTAAGGTGCTGGGCGGAGCGGGCCGGCGTTATGCCTCCGTGGGTGATGTTATCGTCGTCTCGATCAAGGAAGCAATTCCGACCGGACGTGTGAAGAAGGGTGAGGTGCGCCGCGCTGTTGTTGTGCGCGTTGCCAAGGACATTAACCGCCCAGACGGTTCGACCATTCGCTTTGATACGAATGCGGCTGTTCTGATCAATAATAATAATGAGCCAATCGGCACCCGGATTTTTGGGCCAGTTCCACGTGAGCTGCGCGGCAAGAACCACATGAAGATTGTCTCACTCGCTCCAGAGGTGCTGTAAGATGGCTGCCAAGGTGAAAAAAGGCGACCGCGTTGTGGTTATCGCCGGACGCGACAAGGGTAAATCGGGTCAAGTGCTGCGTGTTGTGACTGAGACAGGCCGCGTGGTTGTGCAGGGCGTTAATGTCGCCAAGCGCCATGCCAAGCCGACACAGGCTGATCCGCAAGGCGGCATCAAGCTGATCGAAGCGCCAATTGACGTGTCAAATGTTGCCCATATCGATCCGCGTGACGGCAAGCCGGTACGGGTCGGGTTTAAGACTGACGAGCATGGCCGCAAGACGCGCTATGCCAAGCGTTCAGGAGAGTCTATCGATGTCTGATAAGTACGAACCACGTCTGAAGACGCAGTATCGCGAGAAAATCCGCGCCAAGCTGAAAGAGCAATTTCAGTATGGTAACGAGATGCAAGTGCCCAAGCTTGATAAGGTTGTTATCAATATGGGTGTTGGCGAGGCTGTGGCTGACAGTAAGAAGATTAAGGCAGCGCTTGCTGAGCTTGAACTCATTGCAGGTCAGAAGCCGGTTGCGACCAAGGCCCGTAAATCCATCGCTGGCTTTAAGCTGCGCGAAGGGATGACAATCGGTGCGAAGGTCACGCTGCGCCGGGATCACATGTTTGAATTTCTCGACCGTCTGACAACAATTGCTCTGCCGCGCGTGAAAGATTTCCGCGGCCTGAACGGCAAGAGTTTTGATGGCAATGGTAATTTCGCCATGGGCGTTAAAGAACACATCGTGTTTCCAGAGATCAATTATGATCAGGTGGAAACTATTCGCGGTATGGACATTATTGTTTGTACGACGGCCAACACGAATGAAGAAGCCAAGGCTCTGCTTGCAGAGTGCGGTTTCCCATTCCGTAACTAGCGCAGGACAGGAACCAAACGATGGCGAAGAAAAGCGCAATTGAAAGAAACGACAAGCGTAAGCGGATGGTAGCGAAATATGCTGACAAACGCGCTGCGCTTAAAGAGATCGCAATGAACCAGGAGCTGCCGCTGGAAGAGCGTTATGCAGCTCGTTTGAAGTTGGCCAAATTGCCGCGTAATTCTGCGGCGAACCGTGTGCGTAACCGCTGTGAGGTTACGGGTCGGCCGCGTGGTTATTATCGCAAGATGCGCATGTCGCGGATTGCGCTGCGCGAACTTGGTTCACTGGGCAAGGTGCCCGGTCTTGTGAAGTCTAGCTGGTAGAGGGGGCCTGATATGAACATTTCTGATCCTATCGGCGACATGATCACCCGTATTCGTAACGCACAGATGCGTGGCACAGGGAAAGTCTTTTCGCCTGCGTCCAAAATGCGCGTCCGTGTTCTGGAGGTTCTGCAAAAGGAAGGCTACATCCGTGGCTTTGCTGAAGTGGAACGTGAAGGTAAGCGCGACATTGAGATCGAGCTTAAATATTATGATGGCGCACCAGTTATTCAGGAGATCAAGCGTATCTCTAAACCTGGTCGTCGAGTTTATTCATCGGTGAATGATATCCCGCTGGTCCGTAACGGACTTGGCATTTCCATTCTGTCGACATCTAAGGGCGTTATGTCCGACAATGTTGCACGTAATGAGAATGTCGGCGGCGAAATCCTTTGCCGGGTATTCTAGGAGCGTTTGACATGTCTCGAATTGGCAAACTCCCAATCGCTATTCCCGCTGGCACAACCGTGTCTGTGAACGGCCAAACGATTGAAGCGAAGGGTTCTAAGGGCTCTTTGTCGATGACTTTGTCTGATCTGGTGCAGCCATCTATGACTGATGGTGAGCTGGTGATTGACCCGCGCCCGGACCTGCGCGCGGCGGCTGAGAAGAAAATGGCTGAGAATGATGCGAAGGGTCGCAAGAAGATGACCTTCGCTGAAGCGCTTGACGGCTTGACCCGCACACAATGGGGCACCGCGCGCGCGAATGCAGCCAATATGGTGCAGGGCGTAACTGAAGGCTTTACCAAGACACTTGATCTGGTTGGCGTTGGTTATCGTGCACAGATGCAAGGCAAGGATCTAAAGCTTGCGCTTGGATTTTCACATGATGTGATCCACAAGGTGCCTGAAGGCATCACGGTTGCTGTTCCAAAAGCAACTGAAGTGGTCATTGAAGGTATCGACAAGCAGTCTGTTGGACAGGTTGCTGCTGAGATCCGCAAGTATCGTCCGCCTGAGCCTTATAAGGGCAAGGGTGTCCGGTATCGGGACGAATATGTCCGTCGCAAGGAAGGCAAGAAGAAGTAGCCATGAAAACGACACGAGAAAAAACAATTCGCCGGGCCCAGCGCAATCGCGCACGCCTGAAGAAGCTTGCAAATGGTCGCCCGCGCTTGTCAGTTGCGCGTTCGCACAAGAACATCTCTGCGCAAATCATTGATGATGTGGCAGGCGTTACGCTTGCATCCGCCTCATCATTGGAAGCAGATTTTCGTAAGAAGGCGCCAAATGGCGGTGATTCTGGCGCAGCTGCGGCTGTTGGCAAATTGCTGGCTGAACGCGCAAAGAAGGCCGGGATTGAAGATGTTATCTTCGATCGCGGTGGGTACATTTTTCATGGCCGAGTGAAAGCTCTGGCAGAGGCGGCCCGCGAGGGCGGCCTGAAGTTCTAGGAGGCTTTCTCATGGCAGAACAGCAAGGACAAGGCGGCGGTGGTCGCGGACGTGGACGCGGCAGAGGCCGTGATAATCGCCGTGACGAAGAGCAGAGCGAATTTGTCGACAAGCTGGTTGGTATCAACCGCGTTGCGAAAACAGTGAAGGGCGGTAAGAACTTTGGTTTTGCTGCGCTGGTTGTTGTTGGTGACGGCAAGGGCCGTGCAGGATTTGGCAAGGGTAAAGCCCGCGAAGTGCCTGAAGCGATCCGTAAGGCAACCGAAGAAGCCAAGCGCAATTTGGTGCGTATTCCGCTTCGCGAGGGCCGTACACTTCACCATGATGGCCGTGGCCGTTGGGGTGCAGGTAAAGTCGTGCTCCGTGCAGCGCCTCCAGGTACTGGCGTGATTGCCGGTGGCCCGATGCGTGCGGTTATGGAAGTGATTGGCATCCAGGATGTCGTTGGCAAATCCATTGGCTCATCGAACCCGTACAATATGGTTCGCGCAACTTTTGAAGCATTGAAGGGCCAGGCTGGGCCGCGTTCGATTGCCTCTAAGCGTGGCTTGAAGGTTCAGGATATTGTTGGCCGCCGCACTGATGGTGCGTCTGAAGCTGGCATGGCTGAGACGGCTTAGAAGGAGAGACTGACATGGCGAAGAAAACACTCACTGTGCGTCAAACCGGAAGCCCGATTCGCCGGGAAGCTAGCCAGCGCGCGACGCTGATTGGTCTTGGCCTGAATAAAATTGGGCGGACGCGGACGCTTGAAGACACACCGTCTGTGCGCGGCATGGTGCGCAAAGTGGCGCACATGGTCGAGATTGTCGAGGAATAGGCAAATGAAACTGAACGAACTTGCTCCATCGGCTGGAGCCACAAAAAACAGAAAACGCGTTGGACGCGGCGTCGGCTCCGGTAAGGGCAAGACGGCTGGACGCGGTGTCAAAGGTCAAAAATCTCGCTCAGGCGTCGCTCTGAACGGATTTGAAGGCGGCCAGATGCCGATTTACATGCGTTTGCCAAAGCGCGGCTTTACCTCGCCGAACGCGAAATCATTTGCATGGTTGAACATCGGCAAGCTTGGCGAGGCCATTGCGGCTGGCAAAGTTGACGCTGGCAACATCACCGAGGAAAGCCTTGTGGCTGGCGGTGTTGTGCGCCGGGTCAAGGACGGTGTCCGCCTGCTTGCTAAAGGCGATGCGCCTAAAAAGGTCAATATTACCGTGACGGGTGCTTCAAAAGCGGCTATTGCAGCGATTGAAAAGGCCGGTGGCAAAGTGACCATTACGGGTGTGAAAGCGGACGACGCAGCTTAAAAAAAGCTGACAATTTTTCGCTTTACCCCTTCACAAACGCCTTTTCGCCGCCAATCTTGGCGGCGAAGCTATTTTCGGAGGATTCGCGCGTGGCATCAGCTGCAGAACAAATGGCCAAGAGCATAAACTTCGATACATTCTCGAAGGCGAAGGAATTACAGAAGCGAATTCTGTTTACGCTCGGCATCCTGCTTGTCTATCGCTTTGGGACGTTCATTCCTGTTCCGGGGATTGATCCGGCTCAGTTTGCGATAATCTTCGACAACCTTGGTGGCACAGGCGGCGGCATTTTCGGTAATGCAAATATGTTCTCCGGTGGTGCGATTGAGCGGATGAGTATCTTCGCGCTGAACGTGATGCCTTATATTACGGCGTCGATTATCGTTCAGATGATGACGACAGCCTCTCCGACGCTCTCAGCGTTGAAGAAAGAGGGCGAAGTTGGACGCCAGCAAATCAACCAATATACGCGCTACCTAACAGTGATGTTTGCGGTGCTGCAGTCTTTTGGCATTTCAGTCGGTCTGCAAAGCGCTGGTGCAACATTGGATAGCATGCCGGGTTGGTTCTTCATTCTGACAGGCGTTGTGACGCTAACAGGCGGTACGATCTTCCTGATGTGGATTGGCGAACAGGTGACGGCGCGCGGGATTGGTAATGGTGTGTCGTTGATTATCTTCGCAGGCATTATCGCCGAGATGCCGCGGGCGATCTTCAACTTGCTCAATCAGGCGCAGAACAGCTCGACCAATGTGGTGTTTATCATTGGCATTGCAGCGATGGTCATCGGCCTTGTTGTGTTTATGGTCTTCGTTGAGCGTGCGCAGCGGCGGTTATTGATCCAGTATCCAAAACGACAACAGGGTAACCGTGTGTCACAGGGGCAGAACTCTTTCCTTCCTTTGAAGATCAACACGTCTGGCGTTATTCCGCCAATCTTTGCCTCAGCGATCTTGTTGCTGCCAACAACGGCAATCGGTTTTGCCAGTGGCGGCGGGGCGGCGGCGCAAGCGCCTGCCTCTGGTCCGATACAGGGCGTGCTTCAATGGATGGCGGTTAATTTCGGCTCTGGTACGCCGGGCTTCATTATTGCCTATGGTTTGATGATTGCGTTTTTCACATTTTTCTACACATCGATTACATTCAACCCGGAAGAGACAGCCGACAATCTGCGCAAGCATGGCGGCTTTATTCCGGGCATCCGTCCGGGTAAAAACACAGCGGCCTATATCGATTATGTGCTGACCCGTCTGACAACGATCGGCGCGGTGTATCTGGTGTTTTGTTGTTTGCTGCCTGAGATTTTGCGGGTCTATTATCCGCAGATCCCTTTCTATATTGGCGGCATGTCGCTTCTGATTGTGGTCTCTGTGACGATGGACACAGTGGCGCAGATTCAATCGCACCTGATTGCGCACCAATATGATGGCATGATCAAGAAGTCTCGTCTGGGAGGGCGCAAGCGATGAATTTGATCCTGTTTGGTCCACCAGCGGCCGGCAAGGGGACACAAGCCAAGCGACTCGTTTCCGAGCATGGCTTCGTACAATTGTCGACAGGCGACATGTTGCGCGCTGCACGTACGTCTGGTTCCGAGCTTGGTCAACGCGTTGCTGCGATCATGGACGCTGGCACTTTGGTATCGGATGAAATCGTTATCGCGCTGATCGATGAACAGCTTGACCTGCACAAGGGTGTGGCTGGCTTTATCTTTGATGGGTTCCCGCGCACGGTGGCGCAGGCAGAAGCGCTGGATCAGTGTTTGGTTTCACGCGGGCAGAAGGTCGATATTGTCATTCGCCTTATGGTCGATGAGCAGAAGCTGGTTGACCGGATTACCAAGCGGTTTGAAGAAGAGGGCCGCAAGGATGACAATCCTGAGGCTTTTGCGCACCGTTTGGATCAATATAACGCAAATACGGCCCCTCTGGTGCCGATTTATGCCGATCAGGGCAAGCTGGTTGAGGTTGATGGCATGGCCGCGATTGAGGCGGTTTCATCGCAAATTGATGATGCACTGAAAGCGGCGACAAATTGACATCATTATTTGGTTGACGGGGCCGAAAAGACAGCTATAACCCGCCATTCATAGAAGACTAGTGCCTGGCGCGCAGCCATGTGTTTACACGTTGTTGCGTATACGGGCTCGTTTGAGTTTTAGGAGAGCAAATTGGCCCGCATAGCAGGTGTCAACATACCGACAAATAAGCGCGTAGAGATCGCTCTACGCTACATTCACGGCATAGGTCCGGCGAAGGCAAAAGAGATCACCGAAAAGGTGGGGATTAAGCCTGAGCGCCGCG
>CAZXTI010000020.1:0-13211 GCA_964643565.1 uncultured Hyphomonas sp.
CGGATCACTTCAGAAATCTGTCTCGCAAACTCCTCTGCCCCCGGCTTGGCCTTAAAGTCTGGAATAGCAATCGGGATCGGTTTGATTGAACCGCGCGTAATATCTGTTTCAATCTGCGCTGAAGCAAACACGAAACTGGTGCTTACTAGAAGCACGAATGTGGCAAAAATTCTCTTAAGCATCTCTTGGCGTCTCCGTGGTCATCATTGTGATATCTCGTTCGATTTTTAATTTATCTCTCATGGCGAAAATTCATGGTGATCTCGTTCCAGATTTCATAGTCATCACCTGGAAACGTGTAAGGTTGGCACTTGCGCGCCGCACGCAGAGCCCGGTCAATCGCCTGCCCCATGAAACGATCACCAATAGGGCGTCGGCGTGGATTGATAAGCTCAGCGTCCCCTTTCAACGTCCCGTCGCGATTAAGGTTCACGCGCACCGTAACGGTCAAGCGCTCCGGGTCAGGAAGATCGGCCACGGTGCCCCAGCAGACCTCCATCTGGGCCCAAATTAATGCCTCAATCCGCGCGCTATTGCCTGTGCGTTCGCCAGCGCCGCGCCGCGCTTTTTGAGAAGTTTCTTCAACGGGAGGCTCCGGCAATACCGGTGGCGGCAGCGCACTTTCTGCGCGCTTCAATGGTTGAGGTGCCTTATTAAGCAAAGGCTTTGCTTCCGATTCGAACACATTGTCCGCAAACAGGTCATCAAGCGCGTCGCGCTTTGGCGCATCATCCTTGTCTGGTTCAGGTTCTGGCTCTTCCTCTACAGGCTCAGGCTCTTTTTCTTCTGGCTCCTCTGGAACAATATCTTCTGGTGCGTCTTCTTGCTCTGGCGGCGGCGGAGGCGCGTCTTCTGTGTCAACTTCTGGCTCAATGGGCAGATCTTGCAAATCCTCGAGAAACTCCTCAAGGTTCGGTTCCTCAGGCTGAGGTGCTGGCTCCTCTGGCGGCGGGAGGTCAGTGATCCTCTCTTTTATCGCGGCCACATTCGTCACCTCAGAAATGCTGACAATGTCGATCGGCACAACCTCAATCACATCAATCGGATCGCGCGCATAAGGCAGCACGATCAGACTGCTGGCGATGATACCAGCATGGAGAATAACAGAGGCTGTCAGGCCGCGCAGCATCGTGTTGTCAGGCCTCCTATTTCTGCGTCTTTGAATCAGTAACGATCGCCAGGTTCCCGAAACCGGCTGCGCGTACTTCGCCCATCACGGCGACAAATTCACCGGCTGAAGCGCCCTCATCCGTGCGCAATAAGATACGGCTCTCAAAGCCTTCCCCGGTAATCGCAATCAACTTGGCAACAAGTTCACTGCGCTCAACGACCGTGTCCTGAATATAAAGCGTGCTGTCCGCTTGTAGCGTGACGTAGAGAGGCTCATCCTTGCTAACATTGATCGTGTCTGCAGATGTTTTGGGCAGCGACACATCAATTCCGGTCGTCAATAGCGGCGCCGTAATCATAAATACGATGAGCAAAACGAGCATCACGTCCACGAATGGCGTGACATTGATCTCCGCGTTAAGGGCGCGTCTTCCGCGCCGACCACCGCCGCCGCCAGATCCTGTGCTTGCACCCATGGTCTAATCCTCCGCCGTGTCTGATGCACGCCGCGCCATGCGCACCACCACATCTTGAGAGAACGCATCGAGTTGATCGGCAAGGCTATTCAGGTCGCCGGTAAACTTGTTGAAAAAGATCGATGCCGGGATCGCCGCGACAAGGCCAAGGCCCGTCGCAAACAAGGCCTCAGCAATCGGTCCTGCTACAACGCCAAGGCTCGTATCCTGACTGGCGGCAATATTGATGAAGGCATACATGATGCCCCAAACCGTTCCGAACAATCCGATAAAGGGCGACGCCGAGCTGACTATTGACAGAAAGCCGGTCCCTTTGGAGGCGCGGCTCACTTCGCGATCGACCGCAGCGCGCATCGCTCTATCGGCGCGGTCAACAAGGCGCGAAATCTCAGCTGGATCTTTGACGCGGCGCGCTTCATTCCATTCGCGCGAAGCCGCCGTCAACACGCGCAGCGTGGCATTGCTCTTCTCCGTGCCGGGCCGGTTCACCATATCGTCGGCGCGTCCAGACCAATATTCATCCTCAAAGCGTGCGGCACTCTTGCGAATACGACCGAGCGAGAACCATTTATCGAGGATCACCGCCCATGACAGTAAGCTCGCCAAGATCAAGATGATCATAACGAGCTGCACAACAATATGCGCATCGAATATGAGGCCCAATATTGAAAAATCTTCTGCAGCAAAGTCGGCTGCCTCACCTATTTTAGGCGCGGTGACCGCTGCAAATACCTGAAACACCATACTGTGCCTGCTCCTTAAATTATAATCGCGCGCGACGGCTGGCCATCACTCGCCCACTTTCTATGGCAAATTGGGCAAGAAATTGACGCTCGCCGCAATGATTGCAGTTCCAATGCTTGTTAAAGCGTATTTCGGGTTTTGAAAGAGTTAATTTTTCGAGAGAAACGGTTAATAATTCAACGCTCAAACCCGCGCCGGGACTGGGAAACACGCGATTTCCTAAAAGACGCGAGACACCGCACAAATCTGCATGAAATGTGCGCTATCAGAGCAAAATCGTGGTTTAGAGAATGCCCTTCTCTATCATATCGCGAAATATGGGCGCGACCTAAGCCTCCACATCGCCCACAATATACGCCTCTAACTGGGCTGCTACTTCCGGTATCGGTCGGCGCGGGCGACCATCGGCGTGGATCTGAACGGCGGTTATCTCCGCGCTCGCCACCAATTCGTCCCCAAGAAAAGCGGCCTGTGAAAACAGTATCCGCGCGCCCTTCGTGCCCATATACCGGGTGCGGATACGCAAAAGATCATCCACCCTCGCCGCCTTACGATAATCAACCTCAACCCGTGTCAGCGTAAACGCTGCGGGATCGGGCCGGTCTAGCAAGGATTGGTGAGAAATCCCCGCATCGCGCAAATGGTTCGACCGACCGCGTTCAAAGAACCGCAGATAATTGGCGTGGTACACCATCCCGGTAAAATCGGTGTCCTCGTAATAGACACGTATTTCGGTCCAATGCTGTCGATGCGCATCAAATGCGTCCGGGTTTGTCGGGTCAGTCATGCCTCGACCTAAACGACCAAAGCCGCCCCTGTCACCCCTTCATGCCTTTTTCCTGTCATCAAATTTCCCACCCCACATCACACCTCTGCCCGATGACCGCTGCAAATATCGCCGACAAGGTAGGCTCGCATAAATTTTAATTTTGGAATTTGAAAGGACCGCTCTTATGACGGACCTCCCCCCTTACCCGCCCTCGCGGCCCCCTCTGTCTGAGGGCGCCGATGCTGTACGTAAATTTCTCCCTCGCCGCTCTGTCGGACTAAAACTACTGCTGGTTTGCATGCTTGCACTGATGATGGCTATTCCGGCCATGTTTGTTTACGGCATTGTTCTTGAGCGCTCTAATGGTGCCCAAAGCGCCTTAAGCGAGGTCAGCCAGAATGTCGGCGGCGAACAGACCATACTCGGCCCCGTTTTAGCCTTGCCCTATTCCCTCGCGCCTGACGCCAAAAAGCCCGACAATGTCACCTTTGGCGTTGCCATCGCCTATGCTGAAACAGGCACGGTCAAAACCGATGTCACGGTTGAAAACAAAGCGCGCGGAATACACCTTGTCCCCGTCTTCAAAGCCAATATGGCATTTGAGGCCCGTTTCGACCCGGAAGCTTTGCGCAGCGCGCTC
Source organism: uncultured Hyphomonas sp. (assembly GCA_964643565.1). Classification (GTDB taxonomy): domain Bacteria; phylum Pseudomonadota; class Alphaproteobacteria; order Caulobacterales; family Hyphomonadaceae; genus CALLCD01. The sequence goes on from CAZXTI010000020.1 coordinate 3,740, forward strand.
CCGGAAGGTGCCGCCTCTATCTGGACAGATGCACGGCTCTATATCGGGTTGAGCGACAATCGCGGCGTCAAAGACAGTATAGATGTTGTCGCAAATGGCTCACCGGTTTTGATGGAGCCAGCATTAAGTGGCTATAGCTCCGACAATAGATATAATCCTATCCCCCAAAGCGGCCTAAGTCTCGCAGCAGGTAAAATAAAGAACCTGCAAAATATCCGCACCCCTTTTGATGTACGTGCAAAGATGACCATCACCGGAGCCGAACGATTTGCCATGACGCCGTTTGCAAAAGACACAGCCATGACGATGACCTCAAACTGGGCCGACCCAAGCTTCACGGGCGGAACCATCCCCTCCAGCCATAATTCCGGGGAAAGCGAGGAAGGCTTCACCGCCAACTGGCGTCTGCCCTATATTGCGCGCGGGATCGCTGGCACAAGCTCGCATGGCGACCTGTCCGCATTTTCCGGCTATGGAAACCGGGATATGGCGGTGCGCTTTCTCAACGAAGCTGGCCCTTATCAAAGCGTGTTACGTGTTCTGAAATACGCAGCCATGTTTGTCGGCATGGTGTTCCTGTCTTACTTCCTGTTTGAAGTCACCAGCGGCTTGCGTGCACACCCGGCCCAATATGTCCTTGTTGGACTGGCGCAGAGCATTTTCTATCTTCTGCTTCTGGCATTCTCCGAATATGTCGGCTTTGACGCGGCCTTTTTCATCAGCGCCGGAATGACGATCTTGCTGATATCAGTCTATGCAGTCAGCGTGTTTAAGTCGCGCCAATATGGATTGCGTGCCTTCGGCATACTGACGGGTATTTATACGCTGATCTATATTTTGCTGCGCGCAGGGGGAAACGCGCTCATAGCCGGCGCTTTGGCAAGCTTTGCTGCAATCGGCATTACAATGTACTTCACCCGCGATGTGGATTGGTACGGCGATGGCAACCCGGAGCCAAGCTGATCAAAACCCCGGTCAATACAAAACTGCCCCGACCATTTGGCCGGGGCAGTTTCTTTTTCATGTTGCGTCCTGCTCTATGAAGAGCTGCGCAGTTTTTCCAGTTGAGCAGCCGCCCAGTCTTTTCCGCCAAGACCAAAAGCCAGCGCGCCAGCTGCAGCCGCCGCGAGCACCAGATATTTGGCAACATCAAGAATGAACTCACCGCCGGTTGGGTCGAGACCCATGCGGGAAATACCCAGAATAACTGAGAAGATGATAATCACCCATTTGACGAGATTAGCAGCGACATCGGTCGCGCCGCCGCCCGCTGACGCCATAAGGCCGGTAATCATCCGCGCAAAAAAGACGCCCGCAAAGATGATGACAGAGCCAAAGGCAATCTTCGCACCCATATCGAGCACAATATACAGTGCATCGGTCAGCGCCGCGAATTGCAAAGCTTCAAGTGCCTGGATCATACCAAGCAGGATAATAAAGAAGCTTGCCCCTGATGCGATCAGGCCTGACGCTGTCATGCCCTGATCTGCGCCTTTCAAAACGCCTAGCTCTGCAACAGCCGAATCGATGCCGAGGCCCGGCAAAGTCTTGCGGGCAAGGCCTGACACGAAGCGGGCGATAAAGACAAAAATCCCCATAGTAATGCCCGCGATCAATATGTTCGGGATTGCGCCCATCACATCATTGAGGAGGTCTGTCGCCGGGATAGAGATCGCAGCAATATCAAGAATATCGAGCGCAGCAATAAGGCCCAGTATGATAATGATGCCAGACAAGACAGTTGAGGTAATGCCAGACACATTCACGTCACTGTCAGTCAAACCCATTTTAGATGGTAATGGATCAGCAAAGACCAGAACAGATTTGGCCGCCTGACGCAGAACATTTGCTACGATCATGAAAACACCAAAGACGATCGCCGCACCGGCAATCTTTGGAACATACATCAAGATCTGATCCATCATCTCATTCAATGGATCAACGATTTGCGTCATTCCGAGCCGCGTCAGTGCTTGGATCAAGCCGATCAGAATGATCACCCAATAAACGGCTTTACCGAGATTTTTGCCAAGAGACGCCTGATTGCGTTCATTGTTCGCATTTGCAGCTTTCGCAAACCCGGTTTTGTTGATCCCGGCAGCGACCAATCCGCTCGCAAACTTTGCAATAATCCAAAACAGGATCATTATGCCAATCGCGTACAAGATGTTCGGTCCATAATCGGTAACCGACGCCATCAGATTGTTCCACATTCTTCCTAATTGTTCCATGAATAAGCCCCTTCAGTTAAAGTCATAGGGCTTTCCCATAGCGCATACATGATGACTGTCAGGCAACGAACGACCTGATACGCACGATTAATGCAGTATGCGGATTCTAGAAGATCAGGTCGGGCGAATTTGAGAGCTCATAAGAGACATATCCATGAAGTCGGTCTGTAATCTCAGCCGCGTCCCCCACAAGCCTCTCCGGCGGGATGAGCGGCCCAACCGTCATATCAAACCGGTAGCCGCGCTTATTCACCAGTTCTTTAAACAGCGTAATATCGCGCAACTCCCCGCTCACCTTAGACAAGAAATAGTAAAGCGCGGAATTCTTCGCCTGCACATTAAGCGGAACAATCGGGGCTTTCTTCTTACGCGCCAAACCAACCGCAGTGGTGAACCATTCCTGCTCTGTCAGCTTGCCAGCGATCATTTTGGCCAGCTTGCCCGAGGGAAAGATCACAATGCATTTTTCTTCGGCAAATGCCTGGCCTGCGAGGCGCAATGTCTCGCGCGTCTTGGCAGGTGAACGCTTGTCCACCACCCATTCAACCGGAATGATCGTGTCAGAAAACCCGCGTACAATGCGCACAGCATCTGCATTGGCAAGAAACATGACATCCCGGCGCACACGCATAAGCGCTTGCCAGACGGCTGCCCCATCGGCCAAGCCGGTGGGATGATTGGCGATAACAACAGTTCGGCCCGTCCTTGGAATGCGCTCAATATTCTGCACATCAATGCGCATCTGGAGTTCATCGACCAGATAATCAAACGCCTCCACACCGCCAAGGCTCTCCATATGATCGGCCCAGCGCACCGCCGTGCGGTATCCAAGCGTCGATAAGAACAGAGGCCGCAAGACCGGCCAGGACCAATGTGCAGCAAAACTAGGACACCGCTCCTCAATCAGCTCATCAATGATGTGCTGGTCCGATATGCGCGCTGGAACGGCAAATGCAGATGCGCCGTTGCTAGCGCCTGGCGCGGCGGCCGGTTTGTCTTTCATCTCCCAGTTCCGTTCTCAAATTCCCACTCAAATCCATCTTATCTGCATTTAGGTGGAAGCCAAATGACGTCGACAGAAGATTTTTTTCAAAAACTTTCAAAAAAACGACCAAAAAGGGCCAATTTAAACCTTTCAGTCATTTCTGCTTTACCCCTCAGCAATACGTAGCTGTCATTGTAGGCACTCAGCAGGGGCGGGTTGATTGGCCCGAGTTTAGTAGATTAGAGTATATTGGAGTTGAACGTATGAAAGTTCTTTGGGTCGAAGATCACCAACCCGTCAGAGACATGTTGGCAATTGCAGCCGATAAAGCCGCACGGAGCCGAATACAGGTGGATCTGGTTATGGCCTCAACATTAATGGAGGCCGAATCTCGCATCCGTCTGGAGCGCTTCGATCTTGTCGTCCTCGATCTGACTTTACCGGACTGCCATGATGGGGAGATGACCATCGCGCGCACAGCAAATATGGGCGATTTTCGAATCGCCGTCGTTTCTGGCAGTGAGAACCGAGAACAGGCCGTCGCCCATGCCTTAAAGTATGGATGCAATATTTGCCCACAAGCCGTCTCGAAAGCGTCTCTGCCCTTTAATCGGTTTATCCAGCGCCCGGAAGCCTTTGAAGAATTCCTCCTTGAGCTGATGCCACAGGCCACCTCAAACGAAATATGCGCCGCATAAATCTGCAGGCCTAGCCCGCAAAACAACAAAACAAGACTTGCCCGCTGGTCGCCTTTGCGCCAAACCAGCGGGCAATGAGCTTTTTAGACTCCCCCATAACCCTCGTCCTTCTGGCCGCCAATATCCTGCTAAGCGTTATGGCGTTCAACGATGATGCCTTCATGAAGAAAAACCTCTTCATTGTCGGCCCGATCCTGCGCGGGAAAGAATATTACCGTCTCATCTCTTCCGGCTTCCTGCATCTCAACCTGATGCACCTCTTCATCAATATGTATGTCCTTTTCCAGATCGGCTCTGGGCTAGAACGCGTTATGGGGTCACCCCGCTATGCAGCGCTCTATGCGGCTAGCCTGATCGGCGGCAGCATCTGGTCGCTGATGGAGAATAAGAAGAACCTGCTCTATTCAGCGCTTGGCGCGTCCGGCGCAACATCCGGATTAATTATGGCCTATTGTTTCGTCGTGCCGACGGCATGGTTCACCTTTCCTCCCCTCCCGGCCTGGGCACTCGCCATCGCCTATTTTGGTATTACCGCATGGCTTGCGCGCAAACCTAATCAACGTATCGGCCACGATGCGCATATGGGTGGCATGCTCGCAGGCGGCGCCATGATACTCCTCTTCTATCCTTTCTTATGGAACCGCTTCATCAATGCGATCGAGCAAGCGATTGGGCTAGCTTGACCCATGGCCGCGTTGAAAGACAAATATCTGGCCTGTATCCGCGATGGTCACCTCACGGAAGATCCGGCGCAAACCGTCGCGCTCGACAAGCTTGATGCACTGACGGTCCGCCTCGCCGCAGCAAAGCCCGGCTTCTTTCGCAAAGCCAAGCCTGTGCGCGGCCTTTATATTTGGGGCGATGTCGGGCGCGGCAAATCCATGCTGATGGACCTCTTCTTCCAACATGCGCCTGTTAAGGCTAAATCGCGCGTTCACTTCCATGCCTTCATGCAGGATGTTCACGCTTTTCTTGGTTATTGGCGCGGCCTCTCTCAGAAAGACCGCCGCCGCTCGCAATGGCATGTCAAAGGCGCAGGCGATGACCCGATCCCGCCCGCCGCAGCAAAAATCGCTGCTGGCGCCCGCCTGATCTGCTTTGATGAATTTCAAGTCACCCAGATCGCCGATGCGATGATCCTTTCGCGCTTGTTTGAAGCACTGTTCGCGCGCGGCGTCACAATGGTGTCGACTTCAAACCGTCCACCTGAAGATCTCTACAAGGATGGTCTTAACCGCCAGCGCTTCCTTCCTTTTATAGAGCTTCTCAATGAAAAATGCGAAGCGGTCGAACTTGTCGCTGCGCGCGACTATCGCCTCGAACGCCTCACATCTGCGCCGGTCTGGTATACCCCGCTTGGCGCAGAGGCAAACGCTGCAATGGACGCCGCATGGTCCCGCCTCATAGCGCCCTCAATGCCAGCGACAGGTGCTTTGCATGTCGCCGGACGGACAATACCGGTCCCGGCAGAAGCAGCAGGCGCGGCGCGGTTTACATTTGACGATCTCTGCGCCAATCCGCTGGGGCCTGCTGATTATCTTGCCATCGCCGCGCGCTATCACACGATCTTCCTAGACGACATCCCCACGCTCTCGCCGCAAAACAAGAATGAGGCGATCCGATTTATAACGCTCATCGACGCGCTTTATGAGGCAAAAACCAACCTCGTCGCCAGCGCAGCAGCAAGCCCGGACGATCTCTACCCAGCAGGCGATGGAAGTTTCGAGTTCCAACGCACCACCAGCCGCTTGCACGAAATGCGCTCTAGCGAATATATCGGACTGGAGCGCACGCCGCGCAGCCCTGAAGATCACGTCCCAAATTGAACGCTGATTAATCGAAAACTTTAACACCCAGACCGTATTTAGTGATCCAGGTAATTTTCCCGGTCGAGCGACTGATGGTCAGCGCGTAGCGGTCACCGCGATAGACCGCGCTTGAAACCTGATACGCCTGTGAACCTTTCCGGCGAACGCGGTTAACGGTGATGTTATTTTCTTTAAATGCCTTCCTCAATTCATCAATGCCAACAGTTTCGCCGAAATCTTTGACGATGATGTCACCCTTTGTCAGCTTGCCAAGATCGGGTGTCTGCGCATGGGAAAGCAGCCCCGTCGCGCTTGCGAGTGCTAATACTGTAATGAGCTTCTTCATGGATCATTCCTAAATCTGATATGTTTATGCCTAGCCAGATTAAAGATGGTACGAAATCGCGCAAAGAATAGCCCAAGCGCGCTTTTGTGACTGGATGTGTAGTTTAGGTCAAAATAAGTGAGCACGCCCGGCCGCGCGAAAATGCACCCTTCCCCTTGTTTGTAAGCCGGACTAGAACCCTAGTATGGAAGATCTGATTATCACTGGCTACACCGCCCCCGGCTTTGAACCCGTCCGCGAGGCCTTCGAAGAAAACTTTGCCAATGATCTGGAGCTTGGCGCTGGCTTTGCTGCCTATCTGGACGGCGAGCTTATTGTCGATCTGGAAGCAGGGTTTACTGACCGTAAAAAAGAAACCCCGTGGACACCGGATACGCTTGTCCCCGTCTATTCCGTCAGCAAAGGCATCTCCGCGCTGGTCGTTGCCATGCTGGTCGATCAGGGCAAGCTGAACTATGACACGCGGCTGGCTCATTACTGGCCTGAGTTTGGCGCACATGGAAAAGACAAACTCACCGTCGCCGAAGCGCTGTCCCACCAATCAGGGGTTCCAGGCTTTGCAACGCCGATTGCCCCTGCGCTCTGGCTAGACCCGCCTGCCCTCGCCGCGCGCCTTGCTGAAGAACCACCCTTATGGGCACCCGGCACCGGATCAGGCTATCATCCAACCACATGGGGTTACCTCACTGGCGAATTGGTTTGGCGCGTTGCCGGACGTACCCTCGGAACGATCCTGCGTGAAGATATCTGCACGCCGCTCGATATCGACTTCCACATTGGCCTACCCGTTGATGAGCATGAACGCGTCGCCGCGCTCAAACGCCCAACTGCAATGCCAGACCTTGGCGAGATTACCGACGAAGCGCGCATCGCTTTCCTCAGCAAATGGTCATCGCCCCCGCGCGGCGGCGCGGAATGGCGCGAAATAGAGATCCCATCCGCAAATGGTCATGGCACAGCGCCGGCCGTTGCCCGGCTCTATTCGGCCTATGCTGGAAAGGGCAGCATTGGCACGCACCAGCTCTTCAGCGCAGACACGTACAAAGCGCTGACAAAAGCACGATGCGCCGGAAAAGACCGCGTTTTACCCTTCGACATCACATTCGGCGCAGGCATCATGCAAAACACCAATCTGGCTTTTGGGTCAAACCGGGACAGTTACGGACATTCCGGCTGGGGTGGCTCGGCAGCATTTGGTGACCCGACCCGAAACCTCAGCGCAGCTTATGTCATGAACCGCCAGAGCAATATCCTCCTCGGCGATCCGCGCTCAAAACACCTCTTTGGCAGCCTTTACGCCTGTTTGTAACCAGAAGCCCAAATACAATCGACTGGCCACTCATGGCTAATGTCCCCAGCAAATAAAATGTTGGCATTGTACTTGCGTCTATTCCGTGTGGTTTGGTTTAGACAGGGGTAAGGTTTATGAGTACAGTTTACCGTGTCATGCGTGATGTGCAGAGCCGTTTTGGCTTCGCACTACAGGCGAAAGCAAACCTGCAACGTACAATGCGAAAGCTGCGAAGCGTTCCGTTTGAGTCAGAATTTAGATTGCTTAGCGCAATTGAACCCGGCAATCGGTGTATGCTCGACATTGGCGCCAATCGCGGTCAAAGCATCGATGCCATCCGCATGTACCAACCTGACGCAGTGCTGCACGCATTTGAACCAAATGGTCTCCTATACAGGCAATTAGAGACCAAATTCCCCAAGGATCAATCACTTGTTCTCCACAAAATGGGATTGGGTGCTGAGCCAATGGAAGCCCCCCTCTATGTGCCATTCTATCGCAACTTCATGTATGATGGCCTTGCCTCATTTTCAAAATCAGAGGCCGAAAGCTGGCTAAACGAAGACACCGTATGGAACTTTTCTCCAGAGCTTGTGAAAACCAAGCAGGAACATTGCAGCATCGGTGTGCTGGATACGCTATCGCTAAAGCCTTGCTTCGTAAAAATCGATGTTCAAGGTTTTGAAAAACAGGTTCTCGAAGGCGGCGCTAAAACAATCAGCACATCTGAGCCCGTCATTTTGATCGAACTGAATGTAGAAGCCGACAAATGGCTATTAGACCGAGGTTGGTCACGATATGGTTTCTTTGACGGTAAGCTCGTGCACAATATCCACGGTGATAACAATACGGTTTACCTAAAACGGTCAAATGCAGAGCACCAAAAGCTAATCGCTGAATTCAGCTAGATCTGCGCCGGTTGCGCCGCCCACTTTAAAAATCTTCCAACGCCCGACACGTTCAGCTCGGTCGAGGCAAGACATTCTGTTTGCAAACATAGCGCCTCTCAATTTAACCCAGCACGCGACATTGGCAGATAAATCTCCCTAATTTCGTGTTATTTTCCCCTCGCAGACGAAACTGGCACGGGCTTTGCAACTCGTAGGGCAGAAGTTAACTCCCTTCTATCCATCCACTCTCCCTCGGCCTGCCTTGATTGTGCCCGCCGGGGTTTTCTTTTGCGCGCTTACATTTCGGCCAAGCGCTTAAGACTGACTGAGCGGCTGCCTGCCGCGTCTCAGTCGCGCCTGCCTCAGCCCATCGCCGGAAAATACGATCAGCGCCAGCCAGATAAAGGCGAAGGCCGTGCCATGTACCCAGCCGAACATTTCCTTGAACACGAACAAAGCGAGCAGGAATTGCAAAGTCGGTCCGATATATTGCATCATGCCAATCGTCGTGAGCGTCAGGCGTTTAGCCGCCAGTGCAAAGAAGATCAGTGGCACAGCCGTTAACGGCCCGGACAGCATCAACAGGCCGACATCTTGCACTGTCCCCTTGCCCCAAATCGCAACATCGCCGCTCACCGCAAACATCCAAACTAATGCAATCGGAAACAAGATGGCTGCCTCGACGACAAATCCAGCGCGCCCGTCAACGGGAAGAAGTTTGCGAATGATCGAATAGCCCGCAAAACTGAAACACAAGACCAGCGCAACAAATGGCACATGGCCAATAGCCGCGCCCATTATTCCAACCCCGATGGTCGCCAAGCCGACCGCGCTCCATTGCAACCGGTTCAGCGTTTCAGCAAAGAACACAGCGCCGACCGCGACATTAACAAGCGGGTTGATATAATAACCCAAGCTGGCTTCCAGAACACGGTCTTGCCCAACGGCCCAAATATAGACGAGCCAATTGATCGCAATCAACAGCGACGACAAGGCGAGCCAAGCGACCGTGCGCCATTTGAGCGCCGCTTTCAAGGCCGGTAGCTGACCGGCGAGCGCGAGCAGAATAAGCCCGGTTGGCAGCGACCAGATAATCCGGTGCGCCAGCATCAGCTCCGGCGAGATATGCCCCATCGGTTTGAAATAAAGCGGGAGAAAGCCCCAGATAAAATACGCACCAAGCGCGCTCATAAAACCAAGGCGAATTTCTGAACTCATAAGCG
>CAZXTI010000021.1:0-1268 GCA_964643565.1 uncultured Hyphomonas sp.
CGCGCCATCGCCGCGCGTCGCCGCGCGCACCAACACGCCCTTATCATAAAGCAGGCTGAGCGATAGGCCGTCGATCTTTGGCTCAGCCGTCAGCACAATGCATTCGTCCGGCTCTAGCCCAAGAAAGCGCCGTAACCGGTCGGCAAAATCAGAAACATCCTCATCATTAAACGCATTGCCAAGGGAGAGCATAGGCACCAAATGCTTGGCCTTGCTGAAGCCCTCTTTGGCCGGAGCCCCCACCCGGTCGGATGGGCTGTCTTTGCGCTTTAATGCCGGAAAGCGCGTCTCGATGGCCAGATTTCGGCGGCGCAGCTCATCATAGTCTGCGTCGCTAATATGGGGCGCGTCATCTTGATAATAGGCCGCGTCGGCAATGCGTATCTCGGTAACGAGGCGCGCCAGCTCCGTCTTGGCCTGTGTCTCAGTCAGCTCATCAACAGGCACAAATTCAATCGACATTATCCCTCCAGAAGCCGTGTTGCAGCAGCGCGGGCCTCCGGAGTTACTTTCAAACCCGACAACATCCGCGCGATCTCTTCTCTTCGTGTCTTTGCATCTAAAACACGTACGCGCGTCTGTCCAAGGCCTTTGCCAGCCTTTTTGGGTTTCGTTTTTTCTATTTGCCACTGGGTTTGGGCGGCGGCGGCCACTTGCGGGCTATGCGTGACGGCAAAAACCTGCCGGTGTTCAGCCAACCGAACAAGACGTTCACCAATCGCCGCAGCCACAGCGCCGCCAACACCGTGGTCAGCTTCATCGAAAATAAGCGTACACGCTCGGCTCCGCTGACTTGCTGCTGCACATTTCAGGGCAAGCGAGAAACGCGCCAGCTCACCGCCAGAGGCAATCTTGCGCAATGGTCCAAAGCCGGCCCCGGCATTTGTCTCAACAGTGATATCGACCGCATCAATGCCATTTGCATCCGCGCGCGCATCTTCAATCTGGCTCACCTCAATACGCACGCGCGCGCCGGATAGCTTCAAAGGCAGCAACTCTTCTTGCCACGCCTTTTGCAAACGCTTGGCCGCCGTTCTACGCGCACGGCTCAGCTTGTCAGCAGCCGTCCGCCAGCACGCCGCCGCATCGGTTTCTTTTGCACGCGCCGCCCGCAACTCCTCTTCCCCGGATTTGATCAGCGCCAACTCAGCTTTGAGCCTGCTAAGCACATCGCCAAGCGCGTCCGGATCAACACGGTGCTTGCGCGCGGCAGCTTTCACGGCAAACAAACGCTCTTCTGCGCGCTCCAAAGCGCCCCCGTCCGAGAC
>CAZXTI010000021.1:1368-12948 GCA_964643565.1 uncultured Hyphomonas sp.
AGCCGCACGCTCTCGCCCGGCACAGGTGCCAAGGCTTCAAGTTCGTCGGTCATATGCTGTAGGTGCGCTTGCTGCTCTGTCGCGTCAACAATGCGCGCCTCGAGCATCTTGCGGGCCTCGCGTGCCTCCTGCAAACGACGCCATGCCTCACCATATCGGCGCAACAGCGCGCCATTGCCTGCAAATTCATCCAGAACATGCCGATAATAGGCTGGCTTTAGAAGATTAGACGCGGCGTGTTGGCTAGAGATTTCAACAAGCGTGTCACCGATCTCTGAAAGCCGCGCACCTGATACAATTTGGCCATTGATGAAGCTGCGCACGCCGCCAGATACCGGAACAATGCGCTTGAGCACCAAAGGCGCGCTTGGGTCTGCTGCGATGCCAAACGCTGATAAGGTTTGCCAAACCACATGATCTCTATCGAGTTCAAAGGTGACGCTCACTTCTGCCGCGTCCGAGCCTGCACGCACGAATCGCTTTGATGGGCGCATGCCAAGGACAAGTCCCAACGCATCCAGAATTATAGATTTCCCCGCGCCCGTTTCGCCCGTCAGACCGGTAAAGCCGGTTTCTGCGGTCAAGGTTAAACGACGGATTAAAGCAAAGTCAGATATAGTAAGCGCAACAATCATGCGCCCACTATACCAAAAGAACAAAACTAGAACAAGCGGGAAAGTAAGCCCTTCTTGCGCGTGTCTGGAATATCGTCTGGATTCAGGCCTTCTTCGTCCATAATGCCATAGGCATCGCGATACCATTCGCTTTCAGGATGATTGTATCCAAGCACAGCCGCCGCAGCGAGCGCTTCACCCTTCAAACCAACTGACATATAAGCTTCGACGAGGCGATAGAGCGCTTCTGGCGCATGTGTTGTCGTGTCGAAATCAGTGATGACTTTGCGGAACCTGTTGATGGCAGGCAGGTGCTCCTGGCGACGCAGATACCAGCGACCAACTTCCATTTCCTTACCAGCAAGCTGATCGTCGACCATGTCCATTTTCAGCTGCGCATCCTTGGCATATTCCGTCGTTGGGAACCGCACTAACAGCTCACGCAATGAGCGCTTGGCCAGCTCCGTGGTGCGTTGGTCCCGGCCAACATCAACGATCTGCTCAAAATAACTCGTCGCGACCAAATGGTGCGCATAAGCGGCATCATCGCTGCCTGGATTGAGCGAAATATAGCGCTGCGCAGTTGCAATCGCCTCATCATAGGCGCGCGCCTGATAGGCCGCAAACGCACTCATAAGCGTGGAGCGTCTTGCCCATTCTGAATAAGGGTGTTGGCGTTCAACTTCGTTAAAAAGCTGGATGGCTTCCTGATAGTCCCGCCGATCAAGCTCTTTCGCAGCGGAATTATATAAAACTTCTACCGGACGTTCGACATATGCCAGCTCGCGCTTTGCTTTGTTCCCGCCGCAGGCTGTCGCTAACAGACTCGTCGCAGCGATGCCTAATAACAATGAAGATTTCGAGGGTTTCATTCTTCAGCCTTTCGTCAATAAACGAACTTATCGACAGTTTTTAACAATATTCAAGCGAATCACGGAAAGTGTGAACACAATTCGTAACATATGGGTTAAAACTCTAGCCCAGCCTAAAAGCAATGTCTCGTACTTGTCTGGTAATAAGCACATTAAGCTTCAGCAATAATTGCAAAAAAGCGGCTTAAGAATGGGGCTAAACGTGTATCGCCAGCTCTGCGGAGGTCAGCAAAGGCCCGGCCGTTTCCGTCATCGTCTCGGTCATCGTTTCCCAGCACCAAGCACTTGGCGTGTCGATCAATTTCCGGATCAATGCCGCATTGATCGAATGGCCAGGCCGTTCAGCCTCGTAAAGGCCCGCAATATGGCCCCCTGCAAGCGCTAAATCACCTACCGCATCAAGGAGTTTGTGGCGCACGAACTCATCCTGACTGCGCAAGCCTTCCGGGTTCACAACACTGTCTTCGCCAACCAGAACGGCATTATCCAAAGACCCGCCTAGCGCAAGCCCCATGGACTTTAGCATATCGACATCCTTGTGCAGTCCGAAGGTACGCGCAAAGCCAATATCACGCCGGAATGCGCCCGGTACGAGACGCAGGGACGCTTCCTGAACACCAATAACAGGGTTTTCAAAGTCGATCATCGCCTTCAAGCTGAGCTCGTTTGATACGGTTGGCGAAATGCGCGCCTTTTTGGCACCGTCTTCCACCTCAACCGTTTCAAGAATTCGGATAATCTTGCGCACCACTGTTTGCTCAGACAAGCCTGCTTCCGCGATCAGTTCACAGAACACAGAAGAAGAACCGTCCATAATCGGCACTTCAGGCCCATCGACCTCAATCAGAACATTATCCAGACCCATCCCGATGCAGGCGGCCAAAACATGTTCTACGGTTGAAATCGTGGCCCCGTCCTTATGCGACAGGCTTGTGCCATAAGCTGTGCCAGAAACATTGTCTGCATGCGCACGAATATCACCCGTACCAAGATCAGATCGCCGGAAACGTATCCCGTACCCCGGCCTCGCAGGTAAGAGCGTCAAACGCGTTTTCTGTCCAGAATGTACCCCAACCCCAGCGCAACATGCCGCATGTGTAATTGTATTTTGATACTTCAGCATTTCCGACCACGCTACAAAATCACAGTTCAGTCTGGACACTACTAAGCATAGCCCAACTCTCAAGACACAGATTATTTCGGTCTATTACAAAACGGGCAATGAACCGCATTACAGCCTTGTTAAATAAACACTTTATCCATGTGCAAAGGTTAGCACTTAATGGTTAGCCGACCGTCTGAGAAATGCAGGGATTTCCAGATCTGCATCATCAAATGGTGCCGGCTCAGGGTGCTCGTCCATCACTTCTACGATTTCAGACTGATCATCTTTGGCAGGAACCTCTTCGACGACTTCCGTGCTGCGATTACCCCAGCCAAACAGACCGCCAATGCCGCCTGACGGGGCTTTTTGCTCAACAGGGTTATCTTCCAATTCAGCTTGTGGCGGCTCAGGTGCAGCATCCACGTGCAACGGCGCAGGCGCGGTGATCTCGTCTGTCGCCTCGCCATAAATCAATTCAGCGCTAATGCGATCATCGCCTTGAGCGCCCTCATGGTGCTCAGCTGGTAAAGCCCTACCCTCAAAATCAGGACGGCTATCCAGGTTTTCGTTCGATGCTGTCGCCGTTTGCGTAATCACAACAGGCGCGATGTAATCTTCGGTGCTTGGGCTATTTTCTTGTACCTGCTCTGTTGGCGCTGTCTGCGCAACCTCGCCCATATCGCCAAGGCCTGCTGCCACAACAGAAATTCGGATTTTGCCTTCCAGGCTTTCGTCGAAATTCGATCCAACAATGACATTCGCATCTGGTGAAACCTCAGCGCGGATCTCGTTGGCAGCCTCATCCAGCTCATAGAGCGTCATGTCATAGCCACCGGTGATATTAATCAGGACGCCGCGTGCCCCCTTCATGGAAACATCATCCAGTAGCGGATTATCAATCGCAGAACGTGCCGCATTCAAGGCGCGGTTTTCACCCTCGGCCTCGCCAATGCCCATCATGGCGGTGCCCATACCGGACATAACCGCGCGTACATCTGCAAAGTCGAGATTGATCAGACCCGGCATAACCATGAGATCGGTGATCCCGCGCACGCCTGAATACAAAACATCATCGACCATTCTGAACGCTTCAGAAAAAGGTGTCCGTTCATTCGCAACGCGGAAAAGATTTTGGTTTGGAACAACGATCAGCGTATCGACATGTTGGCGCAGCTCTGCAACACCGCCCTCAGCAATGCGCATCCGGCGCGCATGTTCAAATCCGAAAGGTTTGGTGACAACGCCAACGGTCAGCACACCAAGCTCGCGTGTAATCTGCGCAATAATCGGCGCAGCGCCTGTTCCGGTTCCCCCGCCCATTCCGGCGGCGATGAACACCATATTGGCACCTGTTAGATATTTGCGGATCTCGTCACGAGATTCCTCGGCAGCCTCTGCTCCCACTTCAGGTCTCGCGCCGGCGCCAAGCCCTTGGGTCGTTTCCGGACCAAGTTGGATTTTTGTCGCCGCTTTTGATCGCTCTAAAGCTTGCGCATCGGTGTTCGCAACAACGAACTCAACGCCGTTAAGCTTAAGTTCAATCATATTGTCCACGGCGTTACCGCCTGCACCGCCAACGCCAAAAACCACAATACGGGGGCTAAGTTCTGCTGTCATTTCGTCCGCCTACACTATACACATCGCCAGAAAAATACGTCTGAAGTAACTATAATGCTCTTACAGCCCTAAAAGACAGTTAAACTGTGCTAAATTAATTCAGAAATTTTCTTTCACCCACGAAAACACTCTGTTTACCGTATGAACCGCGCGATTTTCACTCGCTGATATACCGCGCCATGCTGTATCTATTGCGTCCGGCAAGCCCGCCAGCGCATAGGATAAAAGGCCAGCAGCTGTCGAGAATGCCGGCGACGCATAGGTTTCACCAAGGCGATCTATCGAAACGGGCCGTCCAAGGCGCACCGGCATAGATAATATCTCTGTCGCGGTTTCTCGCATGCCGGGGATTAAACTTGCGCCTCCGGTCAGAACCCCGCGCCGGGGCATCACTTTTTTCAAGACGCATCCGCTGAGCTTGCGCTGCGCAATTTCCAGAATTTCTTCCACACGCGGCGCAATGATTTCTGCAAGCTGGCCTTTTGGCATACGTTTCGCCTGCAAGCGGCCATCATCGCCAAGTAGCGGGCAATCAATCATATCGGCATGGCCCACGCCTTTCGGGTCGGTCATGCCATTGACCGTTTTGAGGCGTTCTGCTGCAGCAAATGTCGTGCCCAGGCCTTGCGCAATATCACTTGTCACATGCGCCCCGCCCGCCGGAACCAGTCCTAACCATGCTGGCACACCGTTCAAAAATACCGCGCTCGTTGTCACCCCAGCGCCGAAATCAAAGCAGATCGCACCGTTTTCTATTTCATCCTCGATGAGCGCGCCCATGCCTGTGGCAATCGCAGCCGGGACAAGTCGTGACACGCTCAAATGCGCGCGGCCAACACATTCCAAAAGGTTCAAAAGCTGCGTTTCGGGCGCCGATACGACGCTCACTAAAACCCCAAGCGTCTGCCCATGCATGCCGGTCGGGTCTTTCACCCCGTCTTGGTCATCAATCCGGTAAGCCACCGGATGCGCGGTCAGGACAATATGCCCATCAAGGTTCGCTTCGGCGCGGGACAAGGCAGCCGCCTGAACGCGCTTGATGTCACGGGCTGAAACAGGTTTGCCATTGGTTGAAATTTTTGCAGACAAGAGCTGGCACTTCAGGCGCGGCCCGGTCACGCCCAGAACAACATCATCTATGCGCTCGCCAGCCTGACGCTCGGCGTCTTCGACAGCCAGACGGATCGCCCGCTCTAGCTGCTCCATATCCGTAATTGCCCCCGCTTCAAAGCCACGCGATTGCTGGCGACCGCCGCCAAGCAGGGTGAATTTTTTGGGGTCATCAATATCGCGGCGTGCAATCAGGCAGGTAATTTTTGAACATCCGATATCCAGCGAAGCGAAGACATCGCCGGGTTTCGGCCCGGACCGCTGAGGAAAGCGGTGATGCGCGCCGCTCATCTCTGTGTATCCAGAGGTTGCGCAGCGGCCGTCTCAACCGTTTCAGGTGTCAGGAAAATTTGTTCCGCATGGCGAAGATCAATGGCTTCCAGCGGGCGCGCAAGAATGTCATTGTCACGCTCCATAAATGCCAATCGACGCACGGCTGGTGCCATGATGTCATCGCGCGGCAGGCGCACAATAATGCCGGTATCAAACTGAACATCCCAGCGTTCATCTGCCATCCGGCGCGCAAGCACAACACGGCTCGCCAGTTTGGGAAATTCTGTAAAAGCTTCAACCAAAAGCGGCGCGGCAGCATCTCCGCCTGCCCCAGCAACACGTAGAAGCGTGTCTGTCTTCAGCTTACCGTCAGGGCCGGGCACAACCCGGCCAAGGCCATCGACGACGGACCAATCATCGCCTGTTTTCCACAGCGCAATCGGGCGCACCGGATCGGCCAATATCAGGATATGGTCAGGCCAGAAGCGATGCACCTGCACATTGACCACGGCGCGCGTGTCTTCAATCCGCTTGCGAATTTCATAAGGGTCTGCGCGAAACATATTCTCGCCCGGCTCAACAAATGCTGCAAATCGCACCTGCTCGGCAATTTCCTCCGGAACACCTTCGACAGAGACATACTCAACGGCCAACCCTAACGAGCGCGCTGAGGAATCCATAAAATTACCGGCACGGCGCTCGATTTGAGACAAAGACCCGCCCATCCAAGCGGCGGCTGCCACAATAAGCGCAGTTAGAATGGCCAGCCCAAATAAGACAGAGGAGACGCGCACCTCTTCTTCTGGCTCAAGGTCCAGTACAGGCGCCTTACCACGTCCCGTCTGTTTGCTTACCTTCGGCATGTCGCATCCTCAATCATCCAGGCCACAAGTTCGGGGAAAGACATGCCCAGATGAGCAGCTTGTTCTGGGACCAAAGATGTGGGCGTCATGCCCGGCTGGGTATTGGTCTCTAATATTACAAGCCTGTCTTTCGCCTCGTCATAGCGAAAATCGGATCGGGACACACCGCGACACCCAAGTACCTGATGCGCCAACAATGCGGCCTTTAAGGCCCTGTCGGTAATGGCGTCAGGCAAATCAGCTGGCACAATGTGTTTTGATCCGCCATCATCATATTTGGCGCTAAAATCGTAAAACTCTCTTAACGTTGTTATTTCTGTGACCGCTAAAGGCCTGTCGCCCATCACCGAAACGGTCAATTCGCGGCCCGGAATATACTCTTCTGCCATCAAATAATCGCTATAAGCCCAGTTTTCGTTCAGAATTTCGCGCGCTGGGCCATTTGCACCCTTGCGCACATGAACCACGCCAAAACTTGATCCTTCCGCCACAGGTTTGATCACATAGGGCGGCTCAAACGGGTGTTCTGCGGCCGCTTCTTCGCGTGTGACCTGCTTATCCTGGGCAATTTCCAGCCCCGCAGCAGCATAAACCGCCTTGGATTTGAGCTTATCCATCGCCAATGCTGACGCCAGAACGCCTGAATGTGAGTAAGGAATCTGCAACCACTCAAAAAGCCCCTGAACACAGCCATCCTCGCCCCACGGGCCGTGCAGCGCATTGAAAATCGCGTCGGGGCGTTCTGCCAATAATTTTGCGGCAAGCTGGTCATCAGCATCGATGGCGATCACCTCATAGCCTGCTTCCTCGGCGGCGGCGCAAACCGCTCTGCCTGAGGACAAGGACACTGGCCGCTCAGATGAGAAGCCCCCGAAAACAACTGCTACACGTTTCATAATCTTACCTTTGGCGATTCGCTTACGCTGATTTGGGTTAATTAAGACCCAATCAAAATGACCTTTCCATGTTATGAATGTGATCGTTCAAGGGATTGTGTGTTTGCATGTGGCCGGTGACCAGCATAAGACAACCTCAAAGACCCCTTTGCCGGAGCATAATAGTTGCGTACCTCCCTCCTTCTTTCGATGATTTTGCCTCTAATGGGGGGATCAGCGTTCAGCCAAACTCCGGCGGAAACACAAGCTGAACTGCCTGCACAGGTCGACGATCCGAACGCTCAAGACACGATTGACGCCGCCTCCACAGGCACAGCGAGCCGTCAATTCACGCCGGAAGATTTCACGCGTTTCAATCCGCGCACCGCGTTCGATATGGTCGTCCAGATCGCGGGCTTCCAAATCGAGGCGCAGGATAATTCCCAGCGCGGATTTGGTCAGGCCACCGGCAATGTCCTGATTAATGGTCAGCGCCTGTCAGGTAAGTCCAATGACGCGGTTGAAGCCCTTGGGCGCATTCCGGCAGCCGATGTTGTCCGCATCGAGCTGCAAGACGGTGCGCAGCTTGATATTCCCGGCCTTTCCGGTCAGGTCGTCAATATCATTACCAATCAATCCGGCAGCGGCATTTCAGGCACATGGACTGCGGAGACCTTGTTTCGCGACAATCTCGATCCCTCCTTCCTAAACGGAACATTGGCTATTTCTGGCAAACGCGGTGCACTCGACTGGACCGTCAGCCTTGAAAGTGACAATCCAAGGCGCGGCAATGCCGGTATTGAAACTGTCTTTGATGGCAACAATACGCTGATCGAAGTGCGCGACGAAGAGACCCGCTTTGCCAGCGAAACCCCGCGCGGACAGATTGCCCTGACTTGGCGACCCGATAGCGGCGCGATTGCCAACTTCAATGTGTCTTATGCACAAACCAATTTTGAAGGCCGCGAGATCGGCTTTCGTCGCCCGGTCGACCTGCCGGACGAAGATACGCTGCGCCTGTTCAATTTCGGTAATGATCGACGCGAGGCCGAGGTCAGCGGTGACTATGAGTTCGGGATTGGTCCCGGCCGACTGAAAATTATCGGCCTCTATAATTTCGAAACCAGCACGCGTGATAATGAAGTCCTGACCACGCTCCTGCTCGATGGCAGCGAGGAAGGATCACTCTTTTCCCAAGACACAGATGAGCAAGAAGCGATCGGCCGGTTGGAATATGCCTTCTCGCCGCGCCAAGGCCGCGACTGGCAAATCTCTTTGGAGGGCGCATTTAACAGCCTCGACAATGTTTCTAACCTGTTTGAATTCCAGCCCGGCGTGGGACTTGTGCCCGACCCTGACCTGATCGATGATACGACGCGCGTGGAAGAAATACGCGGCGAAGGAAACATCACCTATAGCCGCCAGCTTACGCCCAAACTCAACGCGCAAGCATCCGGCGGGATCGAACTTTCGGAAATCTCGCAATCGGGCCCAAGCGGTCTGACCCGGTTTTTCGTTCGTCCAAAAGGCTTTATCTCACTGGCATGGCGACCAAGCCAAAACACAACCATCAGCACACGCATCGAACGCACCGTCGGCCAACTCGACTTTTCCGACTTTGTCTCCACGGTCAATATCAATCTCGATAATGAACAGGCGGGCAATCCGGACATTGTCCCGCAGCAGGCGTGGGAAGGCGAGATCGAATGGGAGCAGCGCTTGGGTGATCTCGGCGCATTTTCCATTCGCGGCTTCGGCGAGCGGATCGAAGACATTATTGACCAAGTTCCAATCGGGGACGGCGCAGAAGCCCCCGGAAACCTGGACAATGCCACACGCTATGGCATCGCGCTGAACACAACGCTGCGCTTTGACAGGTTCGGCGCAAAAGGTTTGCAGTTCCAATTTGAAGGCGAAGCGCGCCAGTCCAGCCTGACCGATCCCTTGCTCGGAAACTCCCGCCGGATCAACCGGGATCTGGTCAACTCCCTCTCCACCGAGCTTCGCTGGGATGTGCCCTCCACGGCCTATGCGCTTGGGGTCAATTACAACAAGTCACGCGACGCCCAGCGCTTCCGCCTCGATCAGATCACCTTTGAAAACACCGAGACGGGAAACCTCGGTATCTTCTTCGAGCACAAGGATATTTTTGGCCTTACCGGTACGGTTGAACTGCGTAATTTGCTCAATGAAGTGGACGTTGAGGCGCGCACCGTTTTTCTCGACCAGCGCGACAATAGTGCGATTGATTTCTTCGAAACCCGCGACCGCACGTTCGGCACGGTTCTGCGCCTTGGGCTACGGGGAAACTTTTAAAGCTCGCTTGCCAGCCGCCCGATCCGGCGCACTTCCCAACGTAGCTCAACCCCGCTCGTCTCCAGAACGCGCGCGCGTACAAGCTCGCCCAGCGCCTCAAGGTCAGCCGCGCTTGCCTCGCCCGTATTGATCAGGAAGTTACAATGCTTTGTCGACACTTGCGCCCCGCCAACGCGTAGCCCACGGCATCCGGCCGCATCGATCAGCTTCCATGCCGAACGCTGGTTCTCTGTTCCCGGCGGATCAGGATTGGCAAAGGTTGAACCGGATGTCTTGTCCCGGATCGGCTGTGTCTCAGCGCGCCGTGCCTGATGTTCGGCAATCTCTTCAAGCAGCGCGTCGGGCACACCCGCACCTTCACTTCGCAGCAAAACTTCCGTCACGATCACATCATCTGGAAAATCGGTATGGCGATAGGAAAACTGCGTCACCGGCAAGCCAAAATCGCTCAATCCGGTTTGATACGCCACGCGCTCCCCTGTGCGTGTAACCCCTTTGATCTTCAAAGCCACGTCGCGAAGTTCGCGCCCATAACATCCTGCATTGGTGCGCACCGCCCCGCCAATCGAGCCTGGAATACCTGACAGAAAAGAGAGGCCCGCAAGCCCTGCCTTAGCTGCATATTTTGCAATCGAGAGATCAAGCGCGCCTGCCCGCGCACGCACTTCGCCTGCTTCATGGCTCACCTCGCCCCAATATTTCCCCATTAAGCGGATTACAACGCCTTCAATCCCGCCATCACGCACAATCACATTCGACCCGACGCCCAGCACAGTCACGGGCACGTCTTCAGGCAGTGCACTGAGAAAATCTGCCATATCCGCTTCATCAGCAGGTAAAAACAGCGCATCAGCAGGTCCACCAACGCGAAACCACGTATATGGCGCAAGCGGCGTATTCTCGATCAGCTTGCCCCGCACGGGCGGAAGTTTGGAAAAATCAAAAGTCATACAAACGGCATATATTGAACCGTTATGGTTTCAAAGTGGCAGAAACCGCCTGTTTTTCTGGCGCCGCCTCTGGAATTGAGTGAAACCAACCTTATATATTGTTTATCAATAATAACGGGGTGAGATATATGACACATGCACTGACACTTCCGCAGGCCTTGTTTTTGCTGGGCCGCGATGACGCAACAGGCAAACCGCTTGGCTATCATAACAGATATATACAGCCTGCAGGCGCGTTGACTCAGCTCGTCATGATGGGCCGCTTGTCTTTGCAGCCCGGCCGCTATGGTGTTGTTGACGTCTTGAGCACGGCCCCGACAGGAAGCCATTATCTCGATACGATCCTCGCCCGCGTCGCGGCATCTTCCCGGCCAAGACACATGCAACACTGGATTAGCTGCCTAAGCGGCATGCGCGGCCGCGTGCGTATGATTGGCGAGGAACTTGCGGCCAAAGGCATTGTGGAGGAAATTCCAGACAAAATATTGGGCCTCTTTCCAGTGACACGCTGGGTACAGCGCCGGGCAGGCCCGAAATTGTCACTCACCTCGGATATGATGAAAATTCTGTTTAATGAGAGCGCTGAGCCAAACGAGCGTATGGGGTCGATCATCGCGCTTGCCAATGCTGGCCACCTCTTAAAGCGGAACTTTGACCGTGCCCGCCTGCGCGAAAACAAGGCGCACATTAAACGCCTCGTTAAAGGCAAATGGCCGGGCGCAGAAGCGGCGAACAAAACCATTCAAGCCGTACAGGCAAGCATCGCTGCGACGACCGTTATCATCGCCTCCGCCGGGATCACCTAAAGCGTACCGCCGCGCACAAAGAAGACCCGCTTGATCTTACTATCAATGACTTCATACATGGCCAGAATATCAACCGGCGCATTTCCGTCAGTGTAGATCACTTCCCGATCGACTGCGATATTGCCAATTTCTGTACGCTCCAGAACATCGCTGCGTAGTCCGGGTGTCTGGAAGCGCGC
>CAZXTI010000022.1:0-12682 GCA_964643565.1 uncultured Hyphomonas sp.
ACTCTGTAGTGAGCGTATCATGGCGTTCGTCCTTGTCCTATTTGTTGAGTACGCGGGTGACGGCTGTTTTGACATCAGCCTGCGTCGTGCCAGAGATGCCCAGACGGGAAAGGATCGCCTGGGTCGTATCTGATGCGATTGTCTCAACATTACTCATCGCGTCTGCACGTAGTTCAGCCAGACGCTTTTCAGCAGCGGCAAGCTTTTGATCAATTTGCGCGTCCACTTTTTGTGTTTCGGCTGCAATCTCATCATTCATTTTGGTTTCGGCTTTAGAGGCTGTTTCACGCGCACGCGCTCTAGCTTCTGCCAAAGAGACTTCCAAAGCTTGCTTGGCTTCCTGAGCATTTTCGTTCAGCCGCGCAGCTTCGCCTAGATCGTCTGCAATTGTATCACTGCGGCGTTCTAGGTTGGCCGACATGCGCGGCAGAATCATTTTCGACAGAACCCAGTATAAGACCCCGAATGTCAGCGTAAGCCACGCTATTTGCGAGGGGTAGTGCCACAGATCCAGTGCTGGAAATGCGACGCTACCATCATCGTGACCTGCGGTTTCTGCAAGAAATGCAAACATGTCTCTACCTCAACAAAGTGTTTGAGAGTTCGGATCGAAATTCGAAAGGTCCGACCTCACCGTGGTATCCGGTTTAAAAGATACCAAGCAGGATGAGGATAGCCAGAACAAACGCAAAGATACCAAGAGCTTCTGCCAAAGCTGCACCAACAAACAGGTTACCAGTTTGTCCAGGGGCGGCTGACGGGTTACGCATGGCCGCGTCTAGGTATGAACCAAAGATGTTGCCCACACCGATCGCAGCACCGATCATGCCGAGCGTTGCAAGGCCTGCACCTACATATTTAAGTCCTACAGTAATATCGCCTTCCATCGGAAAACTCCTTTAATTTTAACATTATGTGTCTGGGCCATTTGAAGTTTGAATGAATTAGGCGTCAGACGATTGAGATTTGGTAGTGGGTATTCCAATACCGCGAATTAGTGGCTCGGATGCATCGCATCATTGAGATAAACAGTGGTCAGAATTGCAAACACATAAGCTTGCAGACCGGCGACGAGAAACTCCAGAGCATTCAATGCAACACCCATAGCGAAGGCCACGGGCGCGACCGCAAGCCCAACCCCTCCGGCGGTCAGGCCGCCTATGGCAAAGCTTGCGAAAAGTTTCAGAGTAATGTGACCGGCCAACATGTTCGCGAATAAACGCAGTGCAAGCGTCAAAGGGCGGGCCAAAAAGGATACGATTTCAATCGGAATAAGCAGAATGTAGATTGGCCATGGCGCACCAGCGGGGGCGAACAATTTCAAAAAGCCAAATCCGTTTTTGTAAAACCCGTAAAAGATGACGATCGAAATTACGAGTAATGCCAGCGCGCCAGTCACAACAACATGGCTGGTTGTGGTGAAGGCATATGGCACCATCCCGATCATATTCGCAGCGAAGATGAAGAAGAATAAAGTGAAGATGAAAGGGAAGAATTTCAGACCTTCCTCACCAGATATCCCACGGATCATATTCGCTATAAATTCATAGCCAAGTTCGCCGACTGACTGCAGGCGTGTTGGCACGAGAGATGTGCGTGTTGCAGCGTAGCCAAAGAGCAGAATTACAAGGATGACGGCAAGCACCATATAGGCGCTCGCATTGGTGAACGACAAATCAAAACCAAATATTTCTCCGAAGTCGAAGAGCTTCTTGACCTCAAACTGCGCTATTGGATCTATACCAGCCAAAAATGGAAACATTCGTCTCTAATCCCTATCAACCTCATGCTGAGGCGACTCAGCGTATTCGGCAGTAATCTGTTTGTAGGCGCGTATAACACCTAAAAATCCCGCCGCAAGGCCCAAAGCCAGCATAATCAGGGTTCCCCATGGCCGTGTTCCCAGAAAATAATCGATCGTTAATCCCAAGACGAGCCCGACAATCACATTTGCGAACAATTCCGAGCCATGCTTAATCACCATATTTCCAGCATTGGCGGGCGATTCCGGTGTGCTGTCACGCGTTTCTGCGTGTGTCCCACGCGCGTCTTGCGCTGCCTTGATTCGCCGGGCGAGAACATCATGCTCATTGTCCGTCATCAGATACCTGCATCATTCTGCCGCAACCAATTCTTCGGCTGTGTTGAGATCAACAGAGACGAGTTTGGAGACACCTTTTTCTCTCATCGTCACACCGAACAGGCGATCCATGCGACTCATCGTGACCGGATTGTGCGTAATGACAATGAATCGCGTATTTGTGCGGTTGCGCATTTCGTTCAGCATACGACAGAATCGGTCGACATTTGCGTCATCCAATGGCGCATCAACCTCATCGAGCACACAGATCGGCGCAGGATTAGACAAGAAAACAGCAAATATCAGCGCTGCAGCCGTCAAGGCCTGCTCTCCACCAGACATTAACCGCAGCGTGCCGAGGCGTTTTCCCGGTGGCTGGGCGAAGATTTCGAGACCAGCAGCCAGCGGATCTTCAGCGTCCACAAGGCGCAGCTCTGCCTGTCCGCCACGGAAGAGGGCGGTAAACAGTGCTTTGAAGTGCTCATTCACCGTCTCAAAAGCTGCGAGCAATCTATCGCGCCCCTCAATATTCAGAGCGTCCACGCCTTCGCGTAGCTTTGAAATTGCTTTGACGAGGTCTTTCTTCTCTGTCGCCTGAACACCAAGGCGTTCTGACATTTCGGCTGCTTCTGCCTCGGCATCCATATTGACCCCGCCCAACTGGTCGCGGTCACGCTTTAGATAGTCAGCCCTTTGAGAGGCGTCGGCAAATGTCATTCCGGCAATTGCCTCCTCGCCGAGCGTTGCGGCCGCGAGCGGCATTAGGCCTTCAGGCAGGCGCTGGAACTGGTTGCGGGCAATCTCAATTGTTTCTGCAACGCGCGTACTTGCCGTTTCCAGCAGAACACTTGCGCCGGCGAGTGCCTCGCGTGATTTTGCCGCCGTCGCATTGGCCGTGCGCGCGGCGTCTTCAGCTTGCCGGCTAAGCGCCTCCGCTTCATTTAGATGTTCAGCGGCTTGTGTACGTTCTGCTTCCAGCGCTTCAACAAGCTGTGTCTTTTCGCCAATAGAGCTTTCAGCCTGATCATGTGCATTTGTCGGGCGGTTTTCTTCTAGCTTCGCGAGCGTGTCTTGTTTGCGTGTGTTTAAGACGTCAAGCCGCGTGGCGGCAGCTTCTGCGCGGCGGTCCCACTCAGACAGATCGCGTTTCAAACTTTCGCGACGGCTCGCGGTTTGTTCGCGTCCGCGCGTCAGGTCGGTCAAATGTCCGCGTGCGAGAATTTCGGTTTCACGCAGCTTTTCCAAATGCTTTCGGGCCGACAGGAGATCGGCTTCCAAGTCACCAAGCGTATCATGGTCTTGCGGACGGGCAGCCAGTGCAAGCGCGTCTGTGACATGTCGCAAATCCGTTTCAACGCGGACCAAAGCGGTGCGTGTTGTTTCGCTTTTCATTGCGGCATGCTCGCGTGCTTGGCGGGCCTCAGCGGTTGCGCTGCGCGCCGCGTCGAGTGCGTTGAACGCTTCAGCGGCTGTCTGGCGCGCTTCTTTTTGTGCTGCTTGGGTGGCGGTATTTTCAGCAATAATCTCGGCCAGCGCAGTTTTTGCTTTTTCCAGCTCGGTTTTTAGCGGCTCTAATTCGCCATTTGCCGCTTCAAGGCGGGCTTGTTGTTCTAGCTGCACAGCCGCCGCAACGGGGGCCTTGGGCGTGCGAACAAATCCGTCCCAGCGCCACAAATGTCCCTCTTTTGAGACAAGTCTTTGGCCGGGAGATAATTGCTTGGCAAGGGCAGGGCCATCTTCCACGTCAACAAGCCCGCATTGGGCAAGTCTTGCAGTCAATTGCTCCGGCGCGCGTGTCAATTTGGTCAGCGGTTTTGCGCCCTTGGGCAATTTCGCTTTTTGTGTTTCAGCACCTGCCCAATAGAGTGGCTCTGATTTGTTTGTTGATGCTTTCAGGTCATCCCCAAGTGCAGCGGCAATTGCCCGCTCATATCCATCTTTCGTGCGCACCTGATCGAGAACAGGCGAGGCCTTCGAATTCCCTGCGCGCTTTACCAGCCGCTCTAGCCCGGCAATCTCACCTTCAAGCGCGCGAACAGCCTGATCAAGTTCCAGAACGGGGACTTCAGCCTTCTTTTCTTGTTCAGCCAATTCAGCCGTCTTGGTTTCAAGCATTTCAAGGCGTGATTTTGCGTCATGGACCGCCTGCTCGCCAGCGCGTTCGCTTGCAATGGCATCCTCAAGGGTTTGGCTCAGCACGTTCGTATCAGAAATGGCGTTCAGCTCAGCCGTCAATGTGTCGGCTTCTTCGCGTAGACTTGCTTCGCGGCGGGTTTGTGTTTCTAGGCTTTCGCGCGCTGCATATTGCCGGGCGCGGGCTTCTGCAAGCTGGGTCGACAATTGATCGACGCTTGCTTCATGCGTGCGTAATTGCGCGCGTGCTGTTTCAAGCCCTTCGCGCGCCTGATCTTCGTCAGATACGGATGTATCATCTCCGTCATTCGGCAGGCTTGTAAGCTCGTTTTCTGCGCGTGTTTTGGCCTGGCTGGCTTCGTTGACCATCGCCTGCTCGCGCTCAATATCTGTGTTGATATGGCCAAGCTCATCTTCCAGCCGCTGGAGCGCATCAATCGCGGCTTTATTCTCTGCTTCTAGCCTTGCCAGCGCAATACGAGCCTGACCGAGCTTGGCGCTCATTTTACTTTCTTTTTCCCGGAGCGGCGGGAGTTCATTGAAGGCTTTGAGGCGTTTGTCTTCAGCCTCGGCATCGATTTTGGTTAGCTCTGCAACTTTTGTCTTCGCGACGTTCAATGCCGCCGCAGCCTGCTCACGGGCAACGCCGGCCTCTTTCCAGCGCAAGTGCGCCGCCAGCGCCTCAAGGCCTGCAATCTCCGTGCTTAAAGTCTTGTATTTACGGGCCTTGCGCGCTTGACGTTTTAGGCTTTCGTGTTGGCGCTCAACCTCGGCGTTGAGTTCTGTCAGCCGTTCCAGATTGGTTTCCGCCGCGCGCAATTTCAGCTCGGCCTCGTGGCGACGCGTGTTCAGGCCAGATATGCCAGCAGCTTCCTCAAGGATACGGCGGCGATTTTGTGGCTTGGCGGCAATGAGCTCTGAGATTTGGCCCTGCCGCACCAGCGCCGGAGAGTTTGCCCCCGTGGAAGCATCAGCAAACAGCAATTGGATGTCTTTACCGCGTACGGTGCGCCCGTTCAGCTTATAGGTCGAGCCAACGCCGCGCTTCAAACGACGCAGAATTTCAAGCGTATCTGACGCGTTAAATTCCGGCGGTGCCTTGCGCTCAGAGTTGTCCAGAATGAGCGTGACTTCCGCCGTCTCGCGCGCCGGGCGTTCGGCTGACCCCGAGAAGATAAGGTCATCCATTTCCGAGCCGCGCATCGCCCGCGCAGAGCTTGCGCCCATTGCCCAACGGAGCGCTTCGAGCAGATTGGATTTTCCGCAGCCATTTGGTCCGACAATACCTGTCAGGCCTTCTTCAACGGGCACATCTGTGGGGTCAACGAAGGACTTGAAGCCAGCTATACGGATTTGTGTAATCTGCATGTCGGCTTTTTGATACCTCTTCGGACTAGGCTAATGCCCAGATTCTGTTTCTGGCGTTGATGTTGTTGGCGCGGTCGAAACGGCTGGCGCAATGGCTGGCTTTCCGGCGAGCACATTATCGATCATCTCAGCAAGACCTTCAGGCGTGCGTGATGCACCTGTTTCCAGCTTCTGACCATTTAAGAAGATTGTCGGTGTCGAAATCACGCCGATTGATTGACCATATGTAACCGAATCAGCAACGGCGCGGCGATGCGCTTGTGTTGTGATACATTTTTCAAAGTCAGCTTCTTTAGTTCCATTGCGCTCACCGACTTCAACCAGTTTCTGCTGGATTAAGCCGTTACGGCCTGCTTCAAAAATATTGGCCTGATTTGCGAAGAAATCATCAAGCGTTCCCAAATAGCCGCTTTCGCCGCTGCATCTTGCTAATGCGAAGCCAGCCAAAGCAATCTCTACGGGCGGGGTCGGAAATTCCTGAAACACAAAGCGGACTTTGCCTGTAGCAATATAGTCCCGCTTGATCCGCGGCATCACCTTATTGTGGAAATCGGCGCAGTGGGTGCATGTAAGAGAGGCGTATTCGACAAACTCGACCTCTGCGTCCGGGTTTCCGATATATACGGTCCCGTTTTCTTCACCGAAGCGAACAATGTTGAGGTAGTCAGCATCGACTTGTTCAGCCTGCGCGGCCGGGCCAGCGCCTGCGCCATCGGGCGAACAGGCGGCAACAAAACATGCCGCGCCCAAGCCAATAATCAGATTGCGTGTAATTCCATGCATTTTCATAACCTTTGATTAAGGATTGTGAGTCGCAAAAGTTTCCAAGAGGTTAACTCGTGTGATCTCATGTTTAAATCAGGTGGCCGCCTATTGTGCATTCTCGATCAGCGATAACAGGCTTTCTGGTGTGCGTGCTTCAGCGCCGCTTAATTCTGCGCCATTGAAATACAGTGCCGGGGTGCCGCCAACGCCTTGCGATAGGGCAAATTTTTGCGCGTTGGAAATGTGCGAGCGAATGGTCTCATCATCAAGGCAAGCTTCAAACTTAGCTGCATCGACGCCGTGGCGCTGCGCGATAGCCTGAAGGGCAACCCTTACGCTGCCGTTTCGCGAAGCGGCGGCGAGGCCTTGTTGATTCTTGAAGAGATCATCCAATACATCAAAATATTTGTCGTCGCCTGCGCAGCGTGCCGTCGTAAAACCTGCGATATCGACCGCATCTCGAGGGTATTCGCGAAAAACGAACCGTAATTTACCCTCGTCTGCATATTGCTTGATCGTGTCGCCCATCAGCTCGTGATAGGCCGCGCAGGCCGGGCAAGTTGTCGAGGCGTATTCGACAAGAACCGCAGGCGCGTCGGCTGGGCCGCGTGTCATATCGTTAAGATCGCTCTCGCGCACACTTCCATCATCGCTCGCGCCGCAGGCGGAAATGGCAACACTAGCGATAAAGCTGAAAAGGATATTGCGGAATGTATTTGGTCTCATTGGGGATCTCATTTGCAGAATGTCATTTGTCTTCGGTTAGCACAGCCCGGCCAAGCGCTGCAATTGCTCGTTTTAAAGCGGGGTTCTCAATTGCTTTTAAGCTGTCTTCTAATTCAGCGCGTTCCTGGGCTGTTAGCGCACGCGGCGGCTTCTTTACGCCGGTGCTTTTGCCGCTAAGCGGGCCTTGCACCAATTTCAGCTTTGTGATGTTGCCGCCAGCCAAAACGGATACGCGTTGGCGAATTGTCTCGCCTTGATGCTGTACCAGAGCGGCTGCTGCCGGAAGGACGCGTAATGTAAGTGTGCGGCCTGTCTTTGGGCCGCTGATTTTTTCCGGGCGGCAATAGCTGGCCATTTTCTCGCCAACGATTTGCGTCCAGTCATCTTTCAGCTTGGCAATAGGCGAGCCAGAGCCTTTCAGATGTTTGCGTGTAATCGCCCGGACATTCCGCCCGATTGTGTTGCGTGGCTGGAAGGCAGGCTTGGCGCGCATCCGCTTCAGCCGCGCGCGGGCCATCGCTTCATCCCAAGCTGCATCTGACACATGGTCAGGCTGGGTTCGTGCATCAGGGCTTGCATTCTTGTCCATGCTGGCGATTGTGCCTTCTTGTTGGATGATTGGAAAGATGTGAACCGCGAATGAGGCAAGATTTGTCAGATATGCCAGCGGTATTGCTGGATTGGTACGCTGATAACGCACGGGATTTGCCGTGGCGCGTGGGGCCGCGTGCGCGCGCAAAAGGTCAGCGCCCCGACCCGTATCATGTCTGGCTTGCCGAAATCATGATGCAACAAACCACGATTCCGCATGGCACGCGCTATTTTCTTGAATTTGTCCGGCGTTGGCCAAGCGTAACAGACCTTGCCTCCGCTAAGGATGAGGAGGTGATGGCGGCGTGGGCCGGGCTTGGATATTATGCGCGGGCGCGAAACCTTTTAAAGTGCGCGCGCATTGTTGCTGAGCGCGGCGAGTTTCCGCAGGCCTCTGACGCGCTGATAAAGTTGCCAGGTATTGGGCCATATACAGCCGGCGCGGTTGCTGCGCTGGCATTTGGAGAACGCGCAGCCGCTGTTGACGGAAATGTCGAGCGCGTTTTCTCACGCCTGCTCGCGCTTGGCGGCGACTGGGCGGCGGCCAAAGTTAAAATTCGAAAACGTGCTGCCAATCTTGTCCCGGCTGATCGCCCGGCAGAGTTTGCTGAAGGCCTGATGGATCTTGGTGCAACGATCTGTAGCCCGAAGCGGCCCAACTGCCTCATTTGTCCGATCACGGCGTTTTGCAAAGCGCGCGCAAAAGGCGAGGCGGAGCGCTATCCGGTCAAAGGAAAGAAGAAGCCTGTTCCGCACCGGGCGGGCCATGTATTTCTCTTGATGGATAAAAAGGGGCAACTTTTTCTGGAGCGGCGTGCCGATAGCGGATTGCTTGGCGGCATGCTCGGCCTACCGGGGTCAGAATGGGTTGAGGGCAGGGTCGCTGATATGAGCGGCGCACCGGCGAAGGCGAACTGGCAAAACTGCGGCGAGGTGCGCCATGTCTTCACGCATTTCTCGCTCACCCTTCAGGTCTGGCAAGGTGAGCTTATCGGCAGGCGACCCAAAGGCGAGTGGACTGCGCTCAAAGACGTTGATGGCTTACCAAGCGTGTTTGCAAAAGCGACGAAATTGCTGAGCAGATAAGCGCGCTAGCAAAGCCCCATTTCAGTGCGATACCGTCGGCGTAATAGATCGATCGGCGCCAAGTCACGCTTATCGGTTTCATAGTGCCAATAGGTCCAGCCATTACAGGCCGGGGCTTTTTGAACATGTGCGCCGACCCGGTGGATTGACCCTGTGGTTTCGCCTGTTGAAAGCGATCCATCAATGCGGATGCGGGCCATATGCAGGCGCTTCGGGCTGAATAGGCGGTCGCCGGGCTTGAGCCAGCCTGTTTCCACCAATGTCCCGAACGGGACGCGCGGAAGGGCTTTCTGGCTTTGCTGAATTTGCAGGGCATCTTCGTCAACGGGCGTGATGCTTTTCAAGCGTTTGCGTGAGGCTTGTAGATAGGTTTTGTCTCGCTCAATGCCGATATATTGGCGGCCAAGCATTTTCGCAACGGCGGCGGTTGTGCCTGTGCCTGAGAAGGGATCAAGCACGATGTCACCGGGATTGGTTGTCGCGAGCAGGATGCGTTTTAGGAGCGATTCTGGTTTCTGTGTCGGGTGGACCTTTTTGCCGTCATCCCCCTTCAGGCGCTCGCCGCCCGTGCATAGCGGGATCAACCAGTCAGACCGCATTTGGCGATCATCATTAAACGTCTTTAGTGCTTGATAATTGAATGTAACTTTCGACTTTTCTGACTTACCAGCCCAGATCAATGTTTCATGCGCGTTTTGGAAACGTGTGCCTTTAAAGTTCGGCATCGGATTTGTTTTCAGCCAGATCACATCATTCTGAATCCAGAAACCGATATCTTGCAGCGTTGTGCCGACCCGGAAAATATTATGGTAAGATCCGATCACCCAAATCGCTCCATTGTCTTTCAAGACACGTCGCGCTTCTGTCAGCCATTCATGGGTAAAGAGATCATAAGCATCAAAGCTGTCAAAGCGATCCCATTCATCATCCACACCATTAACTTTCGACTGGTCTGGACGTGTGAGGCCGCCGCCGAGCTGTAGATTGTAAGGCGGGTCAGCGAAGACAAGGTCGACGGAATTATCTGGGAGTTTGCTTAGGATTTCGATGCAGTCGCCTTCGATAATCCGATTGGGTGTGAGCTTCATGATATGTGTCCGGTAATCTACTTTAAGATACTAGACCCCCATTCACAGATGATTTGGTGAAGGAGTTATTACCGGATCGCGTTTTTATAGCCCTAAATCCATTTGATCGCCGGATTTTGGCGGAACACGAAACAAATCGGTTCGCAAGCTTGGGCCGGGACGCGCCATATCAAGGCGTTTTAAGGCCTTGTTGAAACGCTGGCCGATCATTTGCGCATATGGGCCTTGGCCGCGTCCGCGTTGAAACCATGTTGCATCATAATCCTTTCCGCCGCGCATCTCTCTTAGAAGATTGATGACGCGTGTGGCCTTATCGGGATAATGCGTTGCGAGCCATTCGTGGAAAATATCTTTCAGCTCATGGGGAAGGCGTAGCAAGACATAGCCTGCGCCGCGCGCGCCTGCAGCCTTGGCAGCCTCCAGAAGCGGTTCAATCTCATGATCGGTTAAGGCGGGAATAATCGGCGCTGTCATCACAATGGTCGGGATACCCGCATCGCTGAGCGCTTTGACCGTTTCAAGCCGTTTGGCCGGTGTTGCTGCACGCGGTTCCATCCGGCGTGCAAGCCTTCTGTCGCGTGTCGTGATGGAGATGCCAACGCGGGCCAAACCCTTTGCAGCCATAGGTGCGATAATATCTATATCTCTTTGAATTAAAGTGGATTTTGTTAGAAAGCTCACCGGGTGGTTATGCTCTGCAAGAATGGAGATGATCTGCCTTGTCAGCCCTGTCTTGCGCTCGATTGGCTGATAGGCGTCTGTATTGATGCCCAGAGCCAGTTGGCGCGGCTTATAGTTCGGTTTGGCGAGGGCTTGGCGCAGTAAGTCCGGGGCGTTGGGCTTGAAGAAAAGTTTAGATTCAAAGTCGAGGCCGGCCGACAGCCCCAGATAGGCGTGGCTTGGACGGGCAAAACAATAAACACAGCCATGCTCGCAGCCGCGATAGGGGTTTATCGATCGGTCGATATGTATGTCTGGCGATTGATTGAATGTGATAATCGTCTTGGCTTTTTCCGCCGTTAAATGCGTGCGCAAGGGCGGGGCAGCATCTTCAATCGTGTCCCAGCCATCATCAAAAGCGTCAATTGTTTCAGACTCATAGCGCCCGGTTTGATTGCTAATCGCGCCGCGCCCGCGATGATGTTGGCGCGTGCGGGCTTTGTCGATATCCAAGCGATTAACACGCCCGCGTTTTGGCAATTTCTGGCTCGTCCTCATGTGCCTATGGGAGCACAGTAAAAGGAACATATCAAGAACATTTGAGCGGATAGGTTGTGCGTAAGTCTGTGCCTAGACGTTTGATAGCCTGTTGATTAGGGGGGATAGGCATGCGAGATATCAGCCGCTGGCGTGATGAAAACAACTGTTTTACCGCGCTATAGGGCTGTTAAGTGCGCAAACTCACAGTTTTTCACTGATATGAAAATGCGGCCTCTAACCGTTCTCAGCAAGCGTGCGGAAATGGCGGCGCTGGGCGATCCAAAGCGCGCAGCCAGCCCCAAGCAATCCGAAGAAGACCCAAGCGCTCATCGACTTGCTCTCACTTGCAGCCCAAAGCGCGGCGATAGCGCAAATCGTAGCGAGCGCCCACCAAAGCAGCGCCGTTTTGATATGCGTCCAGCCGGAGCGAATGAAGAGCTGATAGGCGTGGTGGCGGTGCGGGGTTAGTAAATTGTGTCCGCGCCGCGCGCGCCATAGCAGCGTCATGAACACATCCACGAGGAAGGGCAAGGCCAGCGTCGCCGGAAACCAGATGTTTCCGTCTTGGGCGGCATAGAGGCCAAGGCTCGCAAACACCGCCCCGCCAAAGAGCGACCCGGCATCGCCCGCATAAAGCTTGCCTTGCAGATTCCAGAGCAAAAATCCGAGAATGGCGGCTGCGAGTATTGCCGGAATGTGCGCCAGAATGAACACGTTTTCTGTGTGAATGAGTTTAATACAGATAGCGATCAGCATAATGACGAGTGTTCCCATCGCGATGCCATTTGAGCCGTCCATGAAGTTCGTCGCATTCATCATGACGAATATCCAAAGTGCGCATCCGATGAGGGTTATCCAGGGCGCTAAGTAAACAGTTGAATCTACGACAGGCAGAAAGACAAATTCCGGGCGTCCGCCAAAAAAAACAGTCGCGATTGCGGCCACGCCCATGAGGCTGAATTTTAGTTTTGTGTTGAGCGTCCATCTGTCATCAGCTGCGCCGAGGAGAAGGGCTGAGACGGCAAAGGCAATATGCGGCCATGCTGCAAGCTCGTTAAATTGCGCGCCATATGTGATAGCCGAACTATAGTCGAAAAATAAGACTGGACCCAAAAAATCCGTTGCTAAGGGTGTGAAAATGAACGCGGCCAGTGCAATGCCAATACCGCCGGATGTGGGGACCGCTACGGCTTGTTTTTTGCGCTCACTATCTGGCGCATCTTTCGTGCCGCGTAAAATGACCAGCAGGCAAAATGTTGCGCTCAGGATAATGACCGGCAAATGAAACCAAAATAAGAAGGTGCTTGCAAAAAATGTCACCGAAGCCCCCCAAGCTGTGTCGCCACGCGCCACCAATCGGGGCGCTGCGCCTTTATCGTCATTGCTGCCGCGTTCGCCGCTTCCATCGTTTCAAACAGTGCAAAGCACGTCGCGCCGGAGCCGGACATGCGCACGCATTTCTGACCGGGCATGCTTCTCAGTGTAGAGAGTGTTTCGGCGATTTCTGGATGGCGAACCAAAGCAGGTGGCTCAAGATCATTATAGACCGTCTCCAGCCAGTCAAAGAGCGCGCCAAGTGAGCCAAACTCCGGCGGCGTTTCTTCAGCAAAGTCCGCCCCGCCGCCAGCTGCATCAAAGGCCTGGA
>CAZXTI010000023.1:0-3965 GCA_964643565.1 uncultured Hyphomonas sp.
ACCAAGGCAGATCATCCGGGTTTGCGCGTTTCTCAAACAGGGTGAGGATATAGCGGTCTTGCGTCGTCTCCAGATAAAAGTTGGAGTTCTCTACGCCCTCGGCAATGCCTTTGAGCGTGCGCGGCGCGCCGATGTCATAGTCGGCGAGAAAGGCAGCAAGGGCCTCATCGGAAACATGGGTATAGACGGCCATAAACTAGCTGGTAGCTGGAACCTCTTCAGGCGTCCAGAGGTCACGCTGCATGGTGCGGCCCATAAGCAGGAAGTGGAGGGCGGCCCAGAGGAAGACCAAACTCCCAATTGATACGCCAAGTTTTACCCCGACTTTGCGGGCTGGCTTGCAGAATGCATCATTTGCGGCGACGGCTTCTTCAAGGGCTGCTCCGGAGATTGCGCCATCCCGTCCCTTGGCAACTGCTGTGAGCTGGCTTTCAATGCCCCCGCATGCTTTGGCTTTAATCGGTGACTGAAGCTGTTCAAGTTTCCAATTGGTGCCAGCGTCGGAAATTGCGCCGATCACCGGCGGGCCGAAGCCGTATCCAATCAGATTGACAATAAAGAGCATCAGTGCCGCCGCGGTCGCGCGCATCCTTGGTTGGACCAATTTCTGCGTAACGGCAAACATCGGCGCGAGATAAGAGTATCTCAAGATTGCGGCGATCGAGAGTATTGGAACAGCGATCCAGACCGCCGTTTCAGCATTGATAAAGTCAATGAGGTTGTAACCGATTAACATCAGAGGCACACACAAGGTCAGGCCAAGGGCAGGTAACCAGCTATCTGAATTAGGGTGGCGATGACGCACTGCGTCGGCGACCAGTCCAGAGCCAAATGTGCCAATACCAGCCGCAATCCCCAATACGCCGCCATAGATCAGCGCGGCCGTCATAAGGTCGTAACCATAAACACGGATCCAGTAGGGCGCGATGAATTGGCCAATGCCATAGCCTGCAAATGATGCAAGTGCCCCGCCAAAGGAGACGTGCCAGAAGGTTGGGTTTTTGCCGACCACACCAAATACTTTGAACGGTGATGGCATCCGCTTTTTTGCCGCGGCTTCTGAACCGCCCGGGTCGGAATATCCGCGCGGAGGCTCTTTCACCGTCAGCTTGAAAATGATGGCACCTATTACGCCCGGCAAGCCCATCCAGATAAAGGCATCGCGCCAGTCCAGTCCGCCGCGTGTGGCGATATAAGCACCGCCGAGGGAGGCCAGCATGGAGCCGATTGGGATACCAAGTGCAAAAATCCCGAGCGCTGAAGATCGCTTTTCCGGCGGGAAATAATCTGAAATCAGGGAGTGAGAGGGCGGCGAACAACCCGCTTCGCCGATGCCTACGCCCACACGCGCCAATGCGAATTGCAATGTGTTTTGCGCATATCCACAAAGCACAGTCATGCCGCTCCAGGCGATCATGGCTAGGCCAATAATCGTGGTGCGGTTTTTACGCTCAGCCAGCATGGCAAAGGGAATGCCCAGAATTGTATATAGGAGTGCAAAGGCCATTCCTGACAGCATGCCGATCATGAAATCGGATAGCCCGAATGTTTCCCGAATCTGTTCACCCAGCACACCTATCAGTGTGCGGTCGATGAAGTTGAATGTGTAGACAACGATTAGTGCAAACAGGACATAGGCGCGGTAGCTAGAGGAGCCGTAGCCTTCGGTTTGGCTTGGGGTGTCGGCTTGGCTGGTCGTGTCGGTCATATCAGGCTGCTTCAGTAACAAAGTCGCGCTTCAGGGTGCGTGAGGACATGTAGAAACAGAAGGCAGAAAACAGGAACCAGAGTGAGGTGAGGGCGAGCGATTTGCGCAGGCCTTCGCCGCTGGCTGTGGTGCAAACATTTTGCATCGCGTCGGTTAGCCCATTGCTGGCTTTACAGGTGGCAAGGGTAATATCGCTGCCTGCCTCGACCAGTGCACCGGTCATGAAGAGATCGGAAAAGAAGCCAACAAAAAGCGGGCCGATACCATTGCCGATGATCGAGACAAGGATTAGCAAGACGGCAACAGCAGTTGCGCGGGCGCGGCTCGTTACGACGCTGGAGGCGATATTATATTGCGCGCCGAGATAGGCATAATGCGCCATGGCGGCGATGGCCATAACAGGGAAGACGTATTGCAGATTATTCGTTAGCAGGGCGAAGCTGTAAAACGGCACGGCAATGAGAAGACCGATCGCCGGGACAATCGCCACAGCGCGCCGGGAGCGTTTGGAGGCTTTCTCGGTAATATAGCCGCCCAGGAATGTCCCGAGCGCGGCGAAGGCAGACAGCGGCGCGCCATAATTTATCGCTGCATCGCGCACACCCATTCCGTGCACACGTTGCAGGAAGGGCGCTTGGAAGCTGGCAATGCCATAGCCGACAAAGGCAACGAAGGCTGCACCAACCGCCATCCACCAAAAGGTCGGCTTGGACCAGATTTCGCGGAAGGCATCCATAAAGGTGGCTTGTTCTTGCGCGTCTGTTTGAGGCGGGTCGGAATAGCCGCGCGGGGGCTCTTTCACGGTCCAAAGGAGGAGAAGGGCGATCAGGACGCCGGGCAAGCCGACAACCACAAAAGCGATGCGCCAGCCTTCGATATTGACCCAATCAAGGCCGCCAAACAGGCCGCCAAAAATCGTGCCTTCGATCCATGCGCCGAAGGTTTCACCCTTCATCTGGGCGATCGGTCCGCCGAAGAGGTTGGCAAGGACGGAGCCGAGGGTGACGCCCATGGAATAGATGCCAAGCGCGGTGGCGCGGCTGGTTGGCTTGTAATAGTCGCCGATGATGGAATTGGCGGGCGGGGTGCCGCCTGCTTCGCCGATGGCAACACCGATGCGGAAGAGGAGCAGCATGACGAAGCCTGCCGCAATGCCGCAAAGCGCTGTCATGATCGACCAGAGGATGATGCAGAGCGTGATGATTTTGACGCGATTGGAGCGGTCGGCCCACATCGCAATGGGGAGCCCCATGGCGGCATAGAACAAGGCAAATGGCGGGCCGTAGACGAGGCTCCACTGAAAGTCTGTCAGCTCGAAACTCTGGATAATGGGCTGGGCGACAACGGCAATGAGTGTACGGTCAATGAAGTTGAGCGTGTAGACGACCATCAGGACGATCAGCACATAGGTGCGGTAGCCTTTTGAACCGAAGCCGGTCAGGTGGCCGTCTTCGGTGCCGCGTGTGTTTTCAGGCGTGGCTGAAGTGTCGGTCATTATGTTTACGCGCTCCCGTTTGTCGCACATTCGAGGGTGCGTACTCTATATCGCGTACGGTAAGGCGAATGTGGCGGAGCGCAAGGGGTTTCGTAAGGGGAGGGAGTTTTTCGCCTAGCGCCTGCGGCCGCCGAGTATGCCGCGAATAAGATAGCCGAGAACGACACGCCCTGTCGTGCCTGCGGCCATTTTGGCCACTCTTTGACCGGTCGACATGCCGCGAGACTTTCTTTTGCTGGTCTTGCTTGCGCGGGCCTTTTCTTTCTTTTCTAATTCTTCTTTTTCAAGCTCTGCGGCTTCCTTAGCGGCGGCGTCTTCGCGCTTTTCGAGGATTTCGTAAGCTGACTCCCGATCGATCGGTTCATCATATTTTCCAACGACGGGG
This sequence comes from uncultured Hyphomonas sp., assembly GCA_964643565.1. Taxonomy (GTDB): domain Bacteria; phylum Pseudomonadota; class Alphaproteobacteria; order Caulobacterales; family Hyphomonadaceae; genus CALLCD01. The sequence continues at coordinate 3,589 of CAZXTI010000023.1, forward strand.
CTATCCTTCATCACGGCTTCGCGTTCGCTATCTGTGGCCGGGCCAAGCCGCGAGGCAGGGGGGCGAATGAGGGTTCGCGCGACCATTTGCGGACGACCTTTGGCATCCAGCGTCGACACGAGTGCTTCACCAACGCCAAGCTCAGTGATGACGGCTTCGGTGTCGAGTGCGGGGTTTTCGCGGAAGGACTGCGCTGCGGCTTTGACGCCTTTGCGTTCAGCGGGCGTATAGGCGCGCAAGGCATGCTGGATGCGATTGCCAAGCTGGGCCAGAACTGTTTCAGGCAGATCGCGCGGGTTCTGTGTGACGAAGAAAACGCCGACGCCTTTGGAGCGGATCAGGCGGACAACTTGCTCAACTTTTTGGAGCAAAGCCTT
>CAZXTI010000023.1:4065-12222 GCA_964643565.1 uncultured Hyphomonas sp.
AGGCCATGGCGGTTTGCCCGGTTCAAAAGCAGAAGCTGAGGTTCGTTTTGGGTTTCTCCGCCACCGCCAATGAAGATAGAATCGCTCATAATTGCAGCCCTTTATTGATCATTTTGCCTAAGGCTAAAGGGGTTTTGGCTGAAATGGAACCTTGATTTTCGGGCTTTCGCAGCTGTGCGACCGATCCGATGCGGGTTGGCTAAAAAAAATGTGAGGATGCGCGAGGCTGATTTGACCCTGCGTGATTGGAAATTATGCGTTAATGGGCCCCATAAGAACACAGAAATCTGCTGATTATGATTGGCGATGGATATTAATAAGGGACCTAAATCATGGGTAAGATTACGCCGCTTCCAACCGTATATGATCGCAAGCCGGTTAAAATTCTCCTTTACCGCTGGGGCGGAAAATGGGGGCCGTTCAAGGTTAAAATTCCGTGCGGTGAATGCGGTCTTACGAAAGACGTTATCGCAGACACATTGGCCAATGAACTATCGAACGCTGTCGTCGAAGTTGAAACCAAAGACTGGCTATCAAACATGGTCAGAGCATCCCTAAAAGGCGCGCGTCACGCACCTTGCGTACTGGTCAATGGCAAAGTGGTGTTTCAAGGCGGGGCGCTTAATCGCGGCTTGCTGGCGGAAATCGTAATGAATGAGCACGTCCAGCACTTCCCGCTGGAAGGCAACCATATTTTTGGCAAAGACAATTGCCCTTTTTGTGTGCGCGCGAAGGAAGATATGGATCGGCTTGGTATTGAATATACATATCATGATGTCGTGAAAAATCCGGGCGCTATGTATGAAATGTTAGCCCGTGTAAAACCAATTGTCGGTCCTAAAACACCGATCACAACGCCGCAGGTCTGGATTGACGGCGAATATATTGGTGGGTCCGACGCGCTGCGTGACAAGTACCACTTGTCTGATGCTGATCCGAAGGTCGCACCTGATGATGTATCCTATTGGCAAAAGCAGGCACCTATAGGCGGTTCAACAGCGCAGGCGGTCTAAACACAGATTATTCGTCAGCTTCGCTTTGGCGGCGCTCTGTAACAAAGGCAATGCGTGTCGCGGTTTTATTGACGGCCATGCGTGTTATGTCAGTAAACGGCGCATCTGATAGGTCTGCGACTTTAACCCATTTATGGTTTTCCGGATGATCAACCCGGAAAAATATGTCGGTTCCAGAGGCGGCCAGGAATGTTGTAAACGGCGTGTCAGGGATTACGAAGGCGGTATAGTCCTGTGCGCCTTCGGGCAAGGCAAACAGATGCCGGGTTTCGCCTGTTGCTGCGTCATATTGATGAAGCTCAAAATTGTCTTCGGATGTGCTGATCGTAAAGTATGCCGAGGTGCCGTTTGGGGCGGCATAGAGTGCGCGGCCGATATTGGACGCAATCTCCCGCGTTTCGCCGCTTTTGATGTCGACGTGCACAAGCGTTGCCGGTTCGCTGCGAAAAAATGTCAAAACCTCTTCGCCATTATTTAGATAGGCATAATATCCAAGTGGTTTCAGCGCGATAAGAGGTGCGGCATTTGATCGGCCGAGCGTGAGCGCTTCAAGTGTTGTCACTTCACCAGATGGGTCTTCCTGAATGAAGGAGAGCGTTACGCCATCGCTGGCAAGGCGGGGGGAGTATTCGCTTTTGCCGGGTGTTTGGGTGAGGCTGCGTTTTTCGCCGCTTGTCAGATTGCGGGCCCACAAATCGGTTTTGCCGGATGGTCCGGCAGCTGTGTAGAGCAGCGTGCGTCCGTCAGCGGTAAATGCGGGTTGGTTTTCGTAGCCTGGTTGGGCGGCGACTGGGTTTGGCTGGCCAATCGAGATGCTTTGACCAATCGTCGACATGTCGGCGATATAAATGTCGGTATTTGGCGGGCCTTCCGGCGGCTCCGCAGCTGGGGAAAAGGTGCAGGCAGCGAGGCTAAGGCCAACAAGACAAAGAGCAAAAGACGAGTGTGCGCGTGACATAAGATTTTTCCAAGCGTTCGTGTGTATGGCGTTACTAATCTATCATTGCCGCCTAGCGCGCCCTGTCAACGATGTTGCTGGATACGTTGACCTGAGAGGCGAGCCCGCGCATCTTGTTTTCTAAGACGATGGAGGGCTGAATATGGACGGAGCAACACGCACGGGCATTTGGGTTATTGCGACCGGTGTTATCATTGCATTTTTGTATCTTGGGCGGGCTTTGCTTGCACCATTTGCCATGGCTGTTTTCCTTTTCCTTGTGATGGAAGGGTTTGCAACGGCTATTGATAATCGCTCCGATCTGTTAAAGCGCGGCGCGTCGCGGGTCATATCTGTGTTGTCGGTAACATTGGGCTTTGGCTTTTTTATTGCGCTGATGGCCAGAGGGATTGCGCAATTCAGCGGACAGGCCACAGCCTATGGACATGAGATCAATGAGCTGATCAGCGCGGCTTATTCGGTGGTGCATCTGACGGATGCGCCAACCTTATCGGACCTTCTTTTTGGGTCTGCCGGGCTCGTCATCCTGCAAAGCATAAGCGGGGCGATTGGCGAACTCAGTGAAAACCTCGTTTTGATCCTGCTTTATGTGGCGTTTATGTTCTCAGCCCAATCGAGTTGGTCGCTGAAGCTTGATTATATTTTTCCTGAGCTTGAAAATCGCGAACAGGCTCGCAAGATCGGCGATGCGGCGCGTGACGGCATTGAGAAATATTTATGGACGCAAACCGTGATTTCCGTCCTGACGACGATGTTTACCTATGTGACGCTCATTTTGCTTGGGGTGGAGAACGCAATTTTCTTGGCGGCGCTTATTTTTGTGCTTAACTATATCCCGACAATTGGGTCGATTGTGGCGGCCTTTATTCCGCTATTATTTGCGCTTGTTCAGCCCAATATTCCGGGCTGGGTTCCCGGCCTTGAGCCGCAAGTCACCTATGTCTATTCAGCGATCGTATTTGGCACTGTTTCATTTTGGCAATTTTTCTTCGGCAACTTCATTCAACCACGTATGATGGGAGACAGTTTGAACCTGTCTGCGCTCGTCGTTATGATTTCACTCGCGGTTTGGGGAGCGATTTGGGGCGTCGTCGGCATGTTTTTGTCCGCGCCGCTCACCGTTTTATTGATGATAATGTTTGCCCAGTCTCCTTCTACACGATGGATGGCGATCGCTTTGTCTGCTGACGGGCTTCCTGACAAATTTATGAATGAATATGAAGGTGTTGAGGCAGATGGCGCGGAGCAGGCTGCTTCTTTGTCGCCAGAAAATTAAATTGCATAAACTTAATTGGCGAAACGCGGGTTAGTATTGTAGTGATAATGTGAAAGACTTGACATTGACTTGCCTGTAAGAATTGCTCTACGAATAAAATTCGTGCCGCCGCGTGCGTCCCCCCACCTAGCCTGCGGCAATGGCTCGACCGACCCGCTGAACACGTCCCCGTTCAGCGGGTCATTTTATTCGCATTGTGAGTATGGGGGAGCCCCGCGGATTTTGTGTCTGCGATAGGGATATTTTTCCTGTGAAGTTAGTTCACCGTAGATTTATTTTTTGGCAATCAAACTTGAGGGGAATTCATGATAATTATCAGGCAACTATTGAGCAAAACATTTGCGCCCGTGGGTGACAGGGTTTAGTGCTGGAGCTTACAGGTAATCTCTTCTAGTGAGGCTAAACATGGCTGAGCAAAAGGCTGGCGCAAAAACGGGTTTCGATGCCGTTAAATCCATGATGTTTGCAGAACGCGGCCCGAATAATGGCGGTGATCTTAGCGACAAAGAATTGTCCAATTTAGGCGAGGAATTATGGGCGTGGGCGCGTCAGGTTCCAGCAGGTGAACGCCAGCATCGGATTCGCCGCAATCCCGATGGGCAACCCATATTGGAAGTTGTTGGCCCCGACGTGCCGTTCATTGTGGATTCTGTTTTAGGCCAATGTCTGGCGCTGGGCGCTGCGGTTGTGACATTGTTCCACCCGGTGATTGCTGTGGACGAAGCAGCGCAGGCGCGCGGTGAGCTTTTATCCGTGATCCATATTCATCTTGGTTTGCTGTCCGAGCTGGAATTGGAACGGCTTGATAGTGATATTTCCAAGACGCTGGAAGATCTGCAAATGGTCGTTTCGGACTTTTCCGAACTGGTCGCGCGCATGGGCGAGGAACGGACAAAGCTGGCAGGTGTTGCTCACCTGGCTGAGGACGACCACAAGGATGCGCTGGCTTTCCTTGACTGGTTGATTGACGGCCACTTTGTTTTTCTTGGTGCACGGACATATCGTTTCCTAACCGGCGATAAGGGTGAATTTCTACTTGAAGAGCCGGACATGGTTGAGGGGGCTAATCTTGGTGTGCTGCGTCATGAAAACCGTGATGTCTTGTCGCGCGCCCATGAGCCGACAATGTTGCCGGGGAAGGCTGACGAATTTCTGAATGCGCCGGAGCCTCTGATCGTTGCCAAGTCGACAATGGTGTCGCGTATCCATCGACGTATTCAGGCCGACTATATTGGGGTTAAACATTATGACGCGAAGGGCCGGGTCACCGGGGAAACGCGTTTTCTGGGTCTGTTTACAGCTGAAGCCTATGACGAGGCTGCGCGAAATGTGCCTTTGCTGAAACGCCGGATCGAGCAGGTGGTAGATTTGTCCGGGGCGCAGCCAGAAGGCCATACGGCAAAAGCCTATGCGAATATTCTGGAAACGTGGCCACGCGATGAGCTGTTTCAGACCGATGCGGAGGCACTGTCTACTATGGTGCAGAGCGTCGTGGAGCTTATGGGGCGCCCGATGACGCGGCTCTTTGTGCGCCGCGATTTGTTTGGCAGGTTCGTGTCTGCGATTGTCTATGTGCCACGCGATGCTTATGATTCAGAGTTCCGTGTAAAGATGATTGATATTTTGGCGGACGCTTATAAGGCGGAACTGCAGAGTTTCCAGCCGCGTTTTGATAGCGGCGCTCTCGTACAGGTTCATGTCCAGCTTGCCTTGCCGCATGGGGCTGTAGATCCAGATATTGATCAGATCGAACAAAAAATATCCGCTCTCGCGACAAGGTGGGAGGACGTATATCGTACTTCGCTTACGCAAAACGATATGCCCGATCATGCACGCGAAGGGGCGTCGCTCTTTATAGAGGCTTTCAATGCGGCTTATCGAGAGGCTTTTGATCCGGTTGAAGGCTTGCGTGATGTCGTTGAGCTTGCTGAGCTGCACGCGGGCGCGCCTGTGCGGATGCGTGTTTATCGCCGCGAGGATGATGACGGGAATGCTGTGCGGGCGAAGATATACTCGCGCGGCGCACCGATTGCATTGTCCCAGTCGGTTCCGGTGTTTGAAAACATGGGATTGTTTGTCCGGTTCGAGACGGGTTATCCGGTACGCCCGACTGAGAAGCCGCGCGATGATGCGCCGGATGTTTACTGGATTCATGACATGCTTATGCATGCTGAGGCGGGCCGCGAGCTTGATATTGATCAAGTTGCGGAAGGGTTTCAGGATACATTTGTTGCCGTCTGGACCGGACGTGCGGAAAATGACGGGTTTAATCGGCTCGTGTTTGAAGCCGGCGCGACCTGGAGAGAAGCCAATTTGCTGCGCGGTCTGTCGGCCTATCGACGTCAGACTGGAATGGATCCGGCTAAATCGAGCCAAATTCGCGCTTTCGCGACACATGGCGACATCACGCGCAATATTTTGAATCTGTTTGCAGCCTTGTTTGATCCGCAGGTTAAAATAAGTGATGAGGAGAGAGAGGCGAAAGCTGGCCGCATTGCAAATGTGCTGCAAGGTCAACTGGCAGGGGTTCGCTCTTTGGAAGACGATCGAGTTTTGCGCCGCACGATAAACCTTGTCATGGCGATCCAGCGGACCAATTATTATATGGGCGGTGCAGGACCGCTTGCGTTCAAGGTTGCAAGCGCTGAGCTTGAGCCGATGCCGCGCCCGATTCCCTATCGGGAGATTTTTGTTGCAAGTCCGGTTGTTGACGGTGTGCACCTTCGATTTGGTCCGGTTGCACGCGGCGGCTTGCGGTGGTCGGATAGGCCAGACGATTTCCGTACAGAAGTTTTGGGGCTTGTTAAAGCGCAGCAAGTCAAGAATGCGGTTATTGTGCCGGTTGGTTCCAAGGGCGGGTTCTACCCAAAACAATTGCCAACGGGCGGCTCGCGCGAAGATGTTCGCGACGCTGGTATCGCCGCTTACAAAGTGTTTATATCGGCCTTGCTGGAACTGACCGACAATCTTGTTGATGGCGAAGTGCGTCATCCGGAGGATATGATTATTCGCGACGGCGTTGACCCATATCTGGTCGTTGCTGCTGACAAGGGGACCGCGACCTTCTCTGATATCGCAAACTCTATCAGCGTTGAGCACGGCTTCTGGCTCGGCGATGCGTTCGCATCTGGCGGGTCGGCCGGATATGACCACAAGGCGATGGGAATTACGGCGCGCGGCGCGTGGGAAGCGGTCAAACGCCACTTCATGGAGGCGGGCAAAGACATCCAGGCCGAGGCTTTCACTGTGATTGGTGTCGGCGATATGTCGGGCGATGTGTTCGGCAATGGCATGCTCTTGTCGCGGCAGATACGCCTCGTTGCGGCGTTTAACCATATGCATATTTTCATCGATCCAGAACCGGGTGACCCTGAAGTGATGTGGACTGAGCGAAAGCGCATGTTCGATCTGGGGCGCTCGAGCTGGTCGGACTATAATGCTGATCTGATATCGCAAGGCGGCGGTGTGTTTGACCGGTCTGCCAAATCGATAGCTTTGACCGATGAGATACGCGCCCTTACCGGTCTTAGCGGAGACGAGGCGACCCCTGATGAGGTGATCCACGCCTTGCTGAAGGCGCAAACGGATCTCTTGTGGTTTGGCGGTATTGGTACTTATGCGCGCGCGACAACGGAGAATGACCGGGAAGTTGGCGACCGTGCCAATGACGGTATCCGCGTCGAGGCGCCAGAGCTGCGCGCTAAGGTGATCGGCGAGGGGGCAAATCTCGGCCTGACACAAGCGGCGCGTATTGAATTTGCTGCGCGCGGCGGGCGAGCGAATACGGATGCGATTGATAACTCCGCTGGGGTGGATAGTTCCGACCATGAGGTCAACATCAAAATCCTCCTGTCTGAAGTTATTCAGCGCAAGAAGCTTAAAGCTGGCGCGCGGAATAAACTGCTGGCGTCGATGACGGATGATGTTGCCCATCACGTATTGGCGCACAATATAAACCAAACGCGCGCGCTCAGCTTGACGGAAGCCAAAGCGAAGGCCGAGCACGATGCGCATGAGCGGGTCATGTTGTATCTGGAGGAGCGCGGTGTTCTGGACCGTGTTGTGGAAGGCCTGCCGTCTTCGGAAGAAATGCGCGCGCGCCGGGATGCGGGTAAAACGCTGACGCGGCCTGAGCTTTCGGTCCTGCTGGCTTGGTCGAAAATCACGCTGTTTGACGATATTGTCGCAAGCGATTTGCCCGATGACCCTTTCTTTGCGCCGGTGCTTAAAGACTATTTCCCTGAAGCTCTGCATAAATATGAAGACGCCATGCAGCAGCACCGTCTGAAGCGCGAGATTATTGCGACGGTGCTCGCCAATCGGTTGCTGGATGCGGGCGGGCCGGCCTTTTTGTTGGTGCTTCGGGAGACCGGAAATGCGACAAATGCCAGCGTTGTGCGTGCGTTTGAAATTGCCCATGCCGCGATTGACAATCCGGCGCGTCAGGCGAAGATTTCCGCGCGCCGTGGCAAAGCGCCTGAAGCCGGACGGATGGCCTTGCAGCTCACTTTGTCGCGCCAAACGCAAACTGTGGCTGCTCATATTCTCTCTGCTGATCCCAAGGGCGATATGACAGAGCTGGCGAGCCGATATAAGGCTGGTCTTGCCGCGCTTCTGAAGGATGCAAAATCGCAGGCGAGCAGCTTTAATACGTCGCAGTTCGATCGCCGGATGAAGCAGATGCTCAAACATGGCATTAGCGAAAAATTGGCCAAGGAGACGGAGGCTACGACGCTTGCCGTCAATAGCGTCGGCGCGATTAGCCTCGCCAATGAGCTTGGGCTCCCCATCAGCGATGTCGCGGCCGCCTTTAACGCGATTGGCGGTACCTTTGGCATAGATCGCTTGCGCACCAGCGCATCGAATGCGCTTGCCGCTTTGCCGCAATGGGACGCTTTGGCGCTGCATGG
>CAZXTI010000024.1:0-12199 GCA_964643565.1 uncultured Hyphomonas sp.
CTGTCAGAAAGCATTGCCAAAGGCGATATAACACTGGCAACATCCGGTTTACTGTCACACCTTAAAAAGACCGCAATTGCGCAGTTAAATATCGATCAACCGACATATTCTGGGCTGAGGGCGGCTTTGGAGGATCCTGAATGAGAACCAAACTCTTACTCGTGCTGCTCGTCATCTTGGCCGCGCTTTGGTTTGCGGTGAAAGACTATGCCTACAAAAGCTACTGGCGTATTGGCGCACCTGTAGAAGCCGCCGCGATGGATTATTCAAATTTTGATCATTGGGCAACACGCCCCGCCGAACTACCACCCGGCGCGTGGGCAAAGCCCTGGGGCATTGACGCATTCCTTGTTTTGCCGCCGCCCACCACACCTGCAAAGCATGGACTTCTACCGATAGACAATGATGCGGTCATCTCCGCATTTGCCGCGTCCTTAAAAAATCTCAACCTAGCCATTCCGGGTGAAACACCGGTCTATGCGCCATTCTACCGTGCACCTTCTCCATCCAGCGATATTATGGTTCGCCACGACGTCGCCGAATTCGCGCAGTACGATCTGAGCACAGCCTTTGAGCACTATCTCACTGAAGACAATCGCGGACGGGGCTTTTTCCTGCTTATCGCCGAGGATGCCAAGCCATTCGCCGCGCAGCTTCTCGCGCGCCTACAACAAGACGATACAAAGTCCCGGTTCGCCGGTCTCATTGTGTTCGGCGAGCAAGATAATAGTAGTTTGTATAAATCAATTGAGTGCGCGGACATATTGGAAGGCGCATGCCATCAAGATGTCCAAACGCGAGGTCGCAGCGACTCAAACCTCTTCTTTCAACCAAGCCTCGGCGTCGCCTCGACCGGAACAAAAGTTTCTGATGCGGATGGCGTTGCCAATGCGATAAAAACACAAAGCGAAACGGTAAGTCGCTGGCTCGATGAAACGCAGCCAAAACCGGCCGAGCCATTCTTCGCAACGCAAGTCATCGAAATCGCGCCGGTTTACCGCGTGGGTGAAACAGCCCCGATTGACGACTAAGCCTCGCCCCCAGCTTTTTCAATCGCCAGACTGGTTGAAAAACCTTCAAGCAAGGGAACAATGATGACCTCCCCGCCGCGCTCACGCACAGAGGCCGCGCCGACAATCGTCTCTTCCGTATAATCGCCGCCCTTGGCCAGCACATCCGGCTGGATCTGCTCAATCAGGTCGGCTGGCGTATCAGTATCAAACATAACGATCCGGTCGACCGAACTCAGCCCCGATAACATTTGCGCCCTTGCCGCCTCATCATGGATCGGGCGCGTATCACCCTTCAAGCGTTTCACCGCCGCATCAGTATTAAGCCCGACAATAAGACGGTCACATGCCCGGCGTGCTTCTTCCAACACATGCAAATGCCCCGGATGCAAAATATCAAAGCAACCATTGGTAAAGCCCACACGCAATCCTGCCGTGCGCCATTCACCAACTTGTGCCAGCAAAGGCTCCACATCGCTGAGCTTTCGGTCAATACCGCGCAAAAGCTCTGAAGGCGTTAGAACAGTCGTGCCCGCTTTCTCAACCGCAAGCCCCGATGCAAGCAGCGCAAAAGCGCTCGCGTCTTCCAATGCCCTGCCAGCAGACAGCGCCACACCCAGCGCAGCCAACGTGGTATCGCCGGCCCCGGACACATCATAGACAGAACGCGGCTCGCCCTTGCAATGGTGCACCTGACTGCCCCGCTCAACATAGGACATGCCCTGCTCGGCGCGCGTCACCAGAATGGCTTTCGCCGCGCCCAGTTCCAAAGCCATTTCCAAAGCCGCCTCAACCTCGGCATCACTGCCCACAGGCATACCCGTCATCGCCGACAGCTCGCTCGCATTTGGCTTAATCAAATCGACCGGGCCATAGCGGGAAATATTATCGCCCTTAGGGTCAACAATAACCGGAATCTCATGTTCATGCGCCGCCTTCAGCGCAACTGAAATCAGCTCAGCGGAGACGACCCCTTTTGCATAGTCTGAGACAAGAACCGCCGTTGCGCCCGCGCAGGCATCAGCGACAATTTCGGCCAACTCATCCTGAACCGCGCGCGGTATGTCTGCATCCATATCCTGATCAACGCGCATCAATTGCTGACCAGACGCCACATAGCGCGTCTTCAGCGTGGTCGTTGACGTATCACTCTCCAGAAGTAGCGCATCTATCCCGCTGACATCATCAAGCAAGTGCACAAGCATCGCGCCCGCATCATCCGTGCCAATCACCCCAACCAAACGCGTGCGCGCGCCCAGCGCCGCGATATTGCGCGCAGTATTCGCCGCGCCGCCCGGCATACGCTCAAATGATTCCTGCTCCAACACAGGCACAGGCGCCTCAGGTGAAACGCGCGACACCGCGCCATAAACATAATTGTCCAGCATAACATCGCCGATACACAAAAGCCGCTGCTTGGGCGCGTCAGCAAGTAGCTGTTTAAGATGCGATGCCTTCATAACCATTTAAGCATCCTGCCGTGCGAAGTCTTTCGCCAGACGATCAAACGCCATGATACGGCGCATCACCTGCTCTGCATCTTCAAGCCTGATCATGTTTGGTCCGTCTGAGGGCGCATTATCTGGATCATTGTGGACCTCCATAAACACCGCGCCCACCCCGATCGCGGCTGCGGCGTTCGCGAGCATCGGCGCATATTCGCGTTGGCCCCCACTTGCATCGCCTTTGCCGCCCGGCTGCTGAACTGAATGGGTCGCATCAAACACAACAGGGCAACCCGTCGCCGCCATCTGGGGCAGTGACCGCATATCCGTCACCAGTGTATTATATCCAAAGCTCGCCCCGCGTTCGGTCAGCAATATATCGCGGCATCCACCAGCAAGCAGTTTCTTGACCACATTCGGCATATCCCAAGGCGCAAGGAACTGGCCTTTCTTGACATTGACGGCCTTGCCCGTTGCCGCCGCCGCCATAAGCAAATCAGTCTGACGACACAAGAAGGCCGGGATTTGCAACACATCCACCGCGCTTGCCGCCACGTCGCATTGCGCTGCTGAATGCACATCGGTCAACACCGGGCATCCAATCGTCTCGCGCACCTCTTCAAAGATCGGCAATGCCTCTTCCAGCGCAACGCCGCGATAGCTCGAAACGCTCGTCCGGTTTGCCTTGTCGAAACTCGTTTTATAAATGAGCGACGCCCCAATGCGCTCGGCAATCTCGGCCAGCGCTTCAGACATCATCAGCGCATGATCGCGGCTTTCCAGCGCGCATGGCCCTGAAATGAAAACGACCGGCGCGTCATTTGAAATTTCCACAGCACCTTTCGGCGCGTTCAACACGACGGTTCTATTTGGTGCAAGGGCGGCTGAATCAGGCATGCGAACTCTTCTTTGTTTGACTATTTCTATTACCTCGGAATGCACGCATCCCAAATATCTAAATTCATACTTGCACAGTCTTTCCTTGACCTAGCGTGACTATAGGCAAAATTGAACGGCCATGATAGCGGTGAATGCAGGTTGATTACGACAGGACAGGCCATTGAAAGTCGCCATTATCGGATCAGGAATTAGCGGCCTCGCAGCGGCTTTCGCTCTGAAAGATAGCGCAGACATTACCATGTTTGAAAAGCGCGCCCGCATCGGCGGGCACAGTTGCACGCGCACCGTCGATTATGACGGCACCCCCATCAATGTTGACGTCGGTTTCATCGTCTATAACGCCACAAATTACCCGAACCTGATCGCGCTTTTTGAGCATCTCGGCGTAGCAACCCAGCCCAGCGATATGAGCTTTGGCGTCTCGACCCCTCAAGGCTATGAGTGGGCGTCCAATCCCCAAGGCCTATTTGCCTGGAAGCGTAATCTGTTCAATCCAAAGTTCCACACATTTTGGCGCACCATCCTGAAATTCAATGATGTCGCGCGCGCCGAATTGGACGCCGGACAGATCAAAGAAGCAACGCTTGGCGAATGGCTCGACCGCCACGGCTATAATCAAGACTTCCGCGAGAACTATATCCTCCCAATGGGCGCCGCCATCTGGTCAACACCAGAACAAGACATCCTCGACTATCCCGCGCTCAGCTTCTTCAACTTCTTTGAAAACCACCGGTTGATGCACAGCGAACGTCCAAAATGGCGCACCGTCTCCGGCGGCAGCAAACACTATGTCGAAAAAATCGCAGCGGCCATGCCAGATCGCATACAGCTCAACACCCAAGTCAAAACAGTATCACGCGACCACGACAAGATCGCCATCACGACCATCAATGACGACACGCAAACCTTCGACCGCGTCATCATGGCCAGCCACTCAGATCAGTCCATGGCGATGCTCGGTGCTGGCTTTGAACGCGAGAAAGCCGCGCTGTCAGACATCCGATACCGTCCGAACACGATCTACCTTCATCGCGACCCGGCCTTAATGCCAAAGCGCAAAGCTGCATGGGCTGCATGGAACGTATTGCGCCAAGAGGGCGAAGATATCTGCCTGACCTATTGGATGAATATTCTGCAAGGCCTACCAAAAGACAAACCGCTCTTTGTAACCCTCAACCCCGCCGCGCCGCCCGCAGCCGATAAGACGTTCGCGCAATTTGAGTTCGACCATCCGCAATTTGATTTAGCCGCCGCAACAGCGGTCGCAAATATCCGTAAGAGAAACGGCGAAAACGGACTTTGGCTCGCAGGCGCGTGGATGGGATCCGGCTTTCACGAAGACGGCTTGAAGTCCGGCCTCGAAGCTGCGCTTTCACTCGGCGGAAGCATCCCGTGGACCGCGCAAAACATCTCCCCTCATCCGGACCCGGCCGGACATGCGCATGCCTGAAAACGCGCCGCACACCCGACCCGCACTCAGTATTCTGACCGGCCACACCCAACACACGCGCTTTGTCCCGTTTGAACAAAGCTTCTCTTATAAACTGTTCCTTCTGGATATTGATATTGACCGTCTGGAGGAAGCTTCAAAGCAGGCAGCCTGTTTCGCCGTAGAACGCCCGGCGCTTTTCTCTTTTCGCCGCCGCGACCATGGCGCGCGCACAGACACGGACCTACGGCCATGGGCGACAAAAATGTTCGCAGATGCCGGGATCGATCTTGAGGGCGGCACAATTCGGCTTGTCACTCTTCCGCGCCATCTGTTTTACAAATTCTCCCCCATATCGCTTTGGTTTGGTTACCATGCCAGCGGCAAGCTGACGGGCATCATTTATGAGGTGAACAATACATTTGGCGATACCCATGCCTATGTTGGCGAGGTCAATTCAGAGCGCAGCCAACAAGAAGCCGAAAAGCAACTCTATGTGTCGCCTTTCTTCGATGTCGCCGGAAAATACCGCTTCACGCTACGTAACCCAATAAACAAACTTAGTTTGATTATCGAGAATCTGGAAGACAACACCCGCGCACACATGGCCACTATTCAAGCCAAGCGCCTTCCAGCAACCACCGGAGCCTTTGTGAAAGCTGCCCTCGCTCACCCTTTTTCAACACATCGTGTTTCCCTTGGTATTCACTATGAAGCATTTAAACTCTGGGTTAAAAAAGCCGGATACCGTTCGCGCCCTCCAAAAGAAGGGCCGCATATGAGTAAAGCCGAACCGAAGATAGAAACGACCGCAAAGCATGACCATTAGAGTAGCCAATCCACCCATTCTCGCTGACAAAAGAACCCTACGCAGCCTGCCTAATATTCCAACACGGTTCCGGCTTGTCGGCTTGGCACTTCTGTCTGCAAAAACCGGGCGCATCCGGTTTACGCTCCCCGATGAACGCGAGATCGTTTTCGACAAGCAAGATAGCGGCCCGTCCGCTCATATCATCATCCACAATTATGATATCGCTAAACGCAGCATGGCAGGCGGTGACGTCGGATTTGCTGAAAGCTATATGGACGGCGACTGGTCGACCCCGGACCTAACAGCCGTCCTAAAATATTTCGGCGAAAACTTCGATTCAGTCGGTGATGGCAATCTGGCGCGCGGCAGCCGATTTGTGCGCTTTGCCAACATGCTGCGCCATATGTTCAATCGCAACAGTAAAGCTGGCTCAAAGCGCAACATCTATAGCCATTACGATCTGGGCAACGCCTTTTACGGCAAATGGCTCGACCCTTCCATGACCTATTCTTCAGCGCTCTTTTCCACGCCAGACGTCAGCCTCGAAGATGCTCAGCATGCAAAGTATGAAGCCATTTGTCAGGCCCTTGAGCTTGGCCCGGATAAATCAATCCTGGAAATCGGCTGCGGCTGGGGCGGCTTTGCAGAATATGCCGCAAGCAAGCATGGAGCCCGCATCACCGGTCTGACCCTGTCTCCTTCCCAGCGCGAGTTTACAATCAAGCGCATGGAAAAAGCCGGATTATCAGACAAGGTGGATGTACGCCTTGAAGATTACCGCGACCATCAGGGACAATATGACGGGATCGCCTCGATTGAAATGTTCGAAGCGGTCGGCGAGCAGTATTGGCCATCCTATTTCTCGAAAATCCACGCCGCGCTGAAACCAGGCGCCAAGGCCGCCCTGCAAATTATCACCATTGATGACAGTTTGTTTGAGAGCTACCGCAAGCGCGCTGACTTCATCCAGCATTACATCTTTCCCGGCGGCATGCTGCCGAGCGAAACAGCTCTACAAGATCAGTTTCAGACCGCCAATCTAACCTATGAAGGCGTAAACTATTTCGGAGAAGACTATGCCCGCACGCTCAGAGCATGGTCCAAGCAGTTTAATGAAGCATGGCCGGACATCGCACCGCTCGGCTTCGATGAAACCTTCCGGCGCATGTGGAACTTCTATTTCAGCTATTGCGAAGCAGGCTTCATGAGCACCCGCATCAATGTCGGGCAATTCCAAATTTCAAAGCCTGTCTAATTCCTGCGTCTTATCAACAAGGATAAGCAACTGAAGCGAGACTCGCACATTTTTTACCCACCCCAGCGTTGAATACTTGACCTAATCAAGCAAAAGATGCTCAGCTCTTAAGATGGAAACTTCGCGCGTAAGTCCGTGCGAAATCGGGAGGGCTAATAATGAAAGATGTAACCGGTCAAACGGCGACGGCGTATCAATTTGCAAATACGTCACGCGTCAAACGTATGCTTTGGATTGGATTTTATACGTTTAT
Source organism: uncultured Hyphomonas sp. (assembly GCA_964643565.1). GTDB lineage: Bacteria > Pseudomonadota > Alphaproteobacteria > Caulobacterales > Hyphomonadaceae > CALLCD01. Next base: position 7,104 of record CAZXTI010000024.1, read on the forward strand.
ATTCAACGTACTCACACTGACGCTATTCCGCTTTTGGGGGCGCACACATTTTCGTCGGCAATTATGGTCCGACACAACGGTGGATGGTGAAGCCTTTGAATATACCGGTACGGGCAAAGAACTGTTTATTGGCTTCCTTATCGCCATATTCACAGTCATGCTGCCAACTTTCGGCACGATTTTTCTTATCCAGCTCTTCTTGGGACAGACCGCCGCCGCTTTTGCCATTGTCATCGTCTATATCGGCTTGTTCTGGCTGATTGGTGTCGCAATATTCCTGGCGCGGCGCTACATAATCTCTCGCACGCGCTATAGAGGGATAAGGTTCGAGCAAAGAGGCTCACCTGCCCAATATGGCCTGAACGCCTTTGGCTACGGCTTTCTCACATCGATCACATTGGGGTGGTTTGGACCAACTGCGCGTATTCGACTGTCCAAATATATGTGGTCCCAAGCCTATTTTGGCGACAAGAAAATCAGCTTCGAAGACACACCTGAAGCGATGAAAGAACCTGTCTATTCAAGTTTCGCCCTCCAGTGGGTTGGCGGCGTAGCGATCTATATTTTGTTTGGTTACGCTATTGTTGCCTTGGGACTGTATCAAAGTTTGGCCCTCGGCGATGTGGAAGCAACGCTTACGGTCTACGCGCTCGCAATACCATTTGGCCTCATTTTCTCGGTCTTTTCAGCCTGGCATAGTGTGGTCATGGTGCGCCGCATCGTTAAATCGCTAAGTCTTGAGGGCGCCAAAGCGACCTGTGATCTGACGACCTTCCAACTCATTAAAGTCTGGCTAGCCAGCTTCGGTCTGATAATCATAACCCTCGGCATTGGCACAATGGCCGCGCGCATGATGGCCTGGCGTTTGATTGCAAACCATATACGGTTCGAAGGCGAAATTGATTTTGCCGCCATCGCGCAAGCAGCCTCCACGGGCCCATCACAAGGCGAAGGCATCGCTGACGGTTTCGACATCGGGGCTGGCTTTTAGGAAAACAAGATGGCAGGCACGCATCCAGCAGTATTTTACGATGGCAAGACAGCAATCGCTCACCCTGTCGGGATTAAGCTTGGCGAGGCTGAAATCATTTTTTCAGATTCCGCGGGCGTTGAACATCGCTGGCCCTACGCTGAAGTCCTGCCTGAAAACCTCGCAACCGAAACGCGCCTGACCATCAAAACTGAGCCTGACGCAACACTCGTTCTGTCAAATGCAACCTTTGAAGCGCTAACTCACTACGCCCCCGATCTAACGGCCGAAAAACAACGTCGACGTAATTTCACAAAATTGGTTGTCGGACTAACGTCTGTTGCAGCAGTAACAGCGATATTCGTTTTTGGCGTTGTCCCGTCTCTGGCGACAACGCTTGCAGAGAGAACGCCTATCGAAACGGAGCAACAAATCGGCGAAAACCTTGCCAGTCAAATACAGCTCTTTTTCCGTGCGTGTGAGAATGATGAAGCGCATGCCATTCTCAAGCCAATTGTGCAGGAACTGGCTGAAGCCGGCGGGATCGAACATGATGTCGAATTGACGCTGGTTCGCACACCCTTACCAAATGCATTTGCGCTTCCGGGCGGGAAAATGATGGCGACCCGCGGATTTCTGGATGCTGTTGGTGAAGATCAAGAAGCCTTCTGGGCTGTTATCGCGCACGAATTGGCGCATGTGAAAAATCGCGATGGCATGGTGGCTGTCTACCGTAATCTGGGATTATCAACCCTGCTAGAACTGGTAACTGGCGGAAGCGGATTTGCGCAGCAGGCTATACTTGTTGGCGGACAATTGACGGCCCTTAGCTATACGCGCGGCCAAGAGCAGGTCGCTGACGATACGGCCTATGACATTCTGGACGCAAATTCTCTGGATCCAGCCGCACTCGGCCGGGCGCTCGCCGCACTAACAAAATCAATCAAGCAGGCCGGCGAAGACGATACCAATGCTTCACCGGACGGTTTTGAGCTCCCCGAATGGCTCGAATCCCATCCAGATACAGAACAGAGAATCGAACGCGCCAAGGCAAGGTCCAATACGATCAGTGGCGCGCTACCGCTCTCTCCGGAGATGTGGGACAAGGTGCGCTTCGCATGCGACATAGATAATCAGGATGAAGATTAACGCGGCTTTGAGTTAGCCCCAGCTAAGCCCTAATAAAGGTCTTGCAGAACATACTCGATAAGTTGTCCGCGTGCGGTAAAGCTCAGCTTAAGCCAACGCCCGTCATCATCATACCAGAGGAAGATTGTCAGATCAGACGCTAGCTTGACCTTTGTCGCCTCAAGCGTAATCCCGTCGATCACCACGCTCTCGCGGCCTAAATTTTCAACCGCAACGTCAAGCGGTTGCCCGCCCTCGGTTGAAAGTATCGTATCGCTATAAAGCTGAGACACGTTCCAATGGTTCGCCGGAATAATGTCGGCTGGATAAGTGCCGGTGAAATTCGTCCCCGTCACAGCGAGCGCGCCGTCGGCGATCTGCGCACTTACGACAAGGTCTTTTCCCTCTTTGCGCGTTTCTGCCGACAAGCCAACAAACTGCCCGTCCCGCCACACTTCAACAGAATCATGGCGATACTTATAAGCAACGATCGGTCCAAACTTGGCAGTTAGCTCCACTTCGCTCGTCGCGGTAAAGTCGCCCGCGTCTGACACGTCAAAGACAACATTATGGAAACCAAAATGCTTGCCCTTGCGCAGCACCTCGAAGCGAATCTCATCACCATCTTCAGGCATCCACACTGGCAGAAAATCACTCAGCTCTGTCGCCATGGGCGCTTCAATCGCAGCATCACTGTCTGCAAACGCACCCGGCGCGGCCAAAACCGCAAGTGCCAAAGCAAATGTCGCAAGGGGGGAACGAATAATACGCATCAATACACCTGACCTAATAATCTGTGCTTCTTAGATAAGAATTTATAATAAAGGTCCAATGAACCTTGTATGACATTAACTTTACCATTGTTTTAATTGCGTTTTTACAAACCCAAAGATAATTCCCCTGTTGAACAAAGCGCCAATGCGCAATAGCTTGCAGCAAAGATAAAACAAGGCCACCCACCCATGACTATTCACTCATCCGTTCTGGACGCAATTGGTAACACACCGCTCATTCGATTGAAGCGCGCTTCTGAGGAGACCGGCTGCGAAATTCTCGGCAAGGCAGAGTTCCTCAATCCCGGCCAGTCTGTAAAAGATCGCGCCGCACTCGGCATGGTACGCGACGCAGAGGCCAAAGGCTTACTAAAACCCGGCGGAACCATTGTTGAAGGCACAGCCGGCAATACTGGCATTGGCCTCGCCCTCGTCGGCGGCGCACTCGGCTACCGCGTCGTCATCGTTATGCCGCGCACCCAAAGCCAAGAGAAGAAAGACGCTGTAAAACTCTTCGGCGCAGAGCTCATCGAAGTCGACGCGCTCCCATACAAGAACCCAAACAATTACGTCCACTATTCACGCCGCCTCGCTGAAGAGCGCGCCGCCAGTGATCCAAACGGCGCGATATGGGCCAACCAGTTCGACAATGTCGCAAACCGCCAAGCCCATATCGATACAACCGGCCCGGAAATCTACGAACAGACCAACGGCAAAGTCGATGGCTTCATCTGCGCCGTCGGTTCAGGCGGCACACTTGGCGGCATCTCAATGGCCCTTAAAGCGCGCAACCCCGATATCCAAATCGGCATCGCAGACCCCGGCGGCGCAGCGCTTTACGAATACTACAAAAACGGCGAACTAAAATCAGAAGGCACCTCCATGACCGAAGGCATCGGACAAGGCCGCATCACCGCCAATCTGGAAGACGTCATCGTCGACCACGCCTACCGCGTCACAGACACAGAAGCCCTCAATGTCATCTACCAGCTCATCGAAGAAGAAGGCATGTGCCTTGGCGGATCGGCTGGCATTAATGTCGCCGGAGCCATTAAACTCGCCAAAGACCTTGGTCCCGGCAAAACCATCGTCACCATGCTGTGCGATTATGGCAACCGCTATCAAGGCAAAATGTTCAACCCGGAATTTCTCCGCGCGCGTGATCTGCCAATCCCGCCTTGGATGGAAGGCGCGTAAACTGGCATGACCAAAAAGCTCCCCACGCGCCTTGGCCATCTAAACACCGGACGCCTCAGCCCAACCGTCAACCCGCCGATCGAGCGCGGCTCAACTTTGATGATGCCGGACATCAAGGCGCTCAATAGCCAGAAACCCAATTATGGCCGCATGGGACACACCGTCCACCGCGAGCTCATCGAAGGCCTGTGCATATTGGAAGGCGCATCCCACGGCCAGCTAACGCCCAACGGTCTGTCAGCATGCGCCTTAGCGCTGGCAAGCTTCATCAAAACCGGTGACCACATTCTCGTCGCCGACAATATTTACGGTCCAAGCCGCCGTTTCTGCACAAGGCGTCTGCGCGCGATGGGTGTTCAAACAAGCTTCTTCCCCGCCAATATTGGCCCGGAAATCGAAGACCTCTTCCAAGACAATACCGCCCTTCTCTATCTGGAATCGCCCGGTTCCCTCACCTTCGAAATCTGCGATACCCCCATGCTCGCAGAAAAAGCCAAAGCCGCAGGCGTGCGCTCTGTGATGGACAATACATGGGGCTGCGGCATCGGTTTTCGCCCATTAGACCACGGCATAGACGTGTCCGTTCAGGCGCTAACAAAATATGTGGTCGGACACGCAGACAGCCTTGGCGGCGCAGTGATGACCGCCAGCACCCGCGACGCAAATCTTGTCAAAGCCACCGCCGTCGACTGGGGCCTCGCCCTCGCCCCCGATGACGCCTATATGGCCCTGCGCGGCCTGCGCACCCTACAAACCCGTTGGGACGCGCACGAAGCGGCAGGCCTAAAACTCGCAAACTGGCTGAGCACCCACCCCGCCGTCGCCCGTGTCCTACATCCAGCCTTAGCTGAACACCCAGACCACGCCCTCTGGAAACGTGATTTCCACGCCAGCAATGGCCTCTTCGGCATCATCCTCCATCCGATGTCTGACGACCAATTCAACGCATTCTTTGAAAGCCTCACCCTTTTCAATTTCGGATTTTCATGGGGCGCATTTGAAAGCCTCCTCATCCCGGCTGACCCCGA
>CAZXTI010000025.1:0-12185 GCA_964643565.1 uncultured Hyphomonas sp.
AAACAGTTGCCTCCAGTGAGCTTTCAAAGCTGCGTGAAATTGGCTAAATACGCGCCTTTCTTCTGGATCGCGAAACAAAGAGCCGTCGTGCCTCTCGTGGCTGGCTACTGGCAGGTCTTGCCATGTTGATGCTCGGTGGTGGGAGCCTTGGAGCGAACAGCCTGTCTGAGGATACAAAGGTTAGAACCAACTTCTACCTCTCACAAGGCGTGCTCAAGCCAGGTGAACCTCTGAACCTATTTGAGATTGTCGACGAACGGATCAGCGGCACGCCCGATGCTGTTACCGAATTTAATGTTAGGAAAAGTGAAATCACAAAGCCTCTGGAGCCTATCCGCATCGCAACAACTGAAAATCGCGGCGACTATTACATTGAAGAAGTCGATAGTGGTCGCCGTCATTATGGTTATGACGGCAATAACATTGAGATTTACAAATCGCCTCTTCGGTGGCTCTTCATCCCCGCCCTTGCCTTCCTGTTTGGCGCCAGCGGCTGCTTCTTCATCAGCTTTCGCTGGCGCTAAGTGCGCGGGTGAAGTCTCCGCCGCTTGGGGTTTGGAAGACTTTTAGGTCGAAGGCTGGAACCGCGGCGAGAAGATGGTCGAAAATATCGGCCTGTATCCCCTCATATTCGACCCAATTTGTGGTGTTGGTGAAAACATAGACCTCAATCGCCACACCCATTTCGCTTGGCGCGAGCTGGCGGATGAGGAAGGTGAACTGGTCTGAAATGCTGGGATGGGCGCGCAAATAGGCTTCGACATAGGCCCGGAACGTGCCAAGATTTGTCAAGTGGCGGCCATTGACCGTGTTGGAAGTGTCGATGCCAGCGCCTTGATTATGGGCCTCGATCTCACTGCGCATTTCGGCGATATAGGCAGAAATATGCTCGATTTTCGCAAAGCGCTCCAGCATATCCGCATCGCAGAATTTCACCGTGCCAAGATCGATATTGACCGCGCGCTTGATCCGCCGCCCGCCCGTGTCCTGCATGCCGCGCCAGTTTTTGAAACTATCATTGATCAGCGATTGGGTCGGGATGGTTGTGATTGTCTTGTCGAAATTGCGGATCTTCACTGTGGTCAGCGCGATCTCCATAATGTCGCCATCGACGCCATATTTCGGCATGCTGATCCAGTCCCCCACCGCGACCATTTTATTGGCTGAGAGCTGAATACCGGCCACAAAGCCCAAAATTGGGTCTTTAAAGACGAACATCAGCACTGCCGCCATCGCGCCGAGGCCAGCAATAAAGGTCATTGGCGATTCGCCAAGCACGACTGACAGGACGGTAATTGCGCCGAAGACATATAAGATCAGCTTGGCAATCTGGACGAAGCTGGTGATCGGCATGGTGCGCGAGATGGGATAGGTCTGGTAAATGGCAAGCCCGGCATTTAGCAGCCCGTCAATCAACAGAACGACCGCGCCCACCAGATAGATCGCCGCCGCAATGGAGACGATATTGGCAAGTAGCGGAAAATCAGCAAAGACGGCCGGGCCGAGCAAAGACACGACGAGACCGGGCGCAATATTTGACAGCCGCCGGAAGACTTTCATCTCCTTGAGCACATCGTCGCGCTTGTTTTCCGTTTTCGATATGAGCCGCACAATTGTCATGTGCACAATCAGCTTGGTCACCAAATAGGCAAGCCAAGCCAGAACGACAACGACCGCCGCGCAGGCGACCAAAGTCACCAGTTGCGTGAGGTCAGCAGAAAGGCCAAGGGACTGAATATATCCGTTTATTATCTCTAACATGTGCGCAGCTTCTTTTATTGTTCTATATTAGGCTCATATGCAGAATTTCCGGCAGATTGAAAGGGCCCCGCCTTGTCTTTTCTAAATCGTGTTTTCCCTCCGGTGATTGATAATCGGGTCCAGGTCGCGGCTTGGCCTGATATATCTTCTACGCAATGCGTTGTTTGTTTTGTCAGTTGCAGGCAAGCGGCCAGCGGGCTAAACCCTGCCTCATGTTAAAGACACGTATTATCCCCTGCCTTGATGTGAAGGATGGGCGCACGGTGAAGGGCGTCAACTTTGTCGACCTGCGCGATGCGGGCGATCCGGTGGCGCTGGCCAAGGCTTATGATGCGCAAGGGGCGGACGAGCTGTGCTTTCTGGATATTGCCGCCAGCCATGAAGGGCGCGGCACGCTGCTTGATATTGTTCAGCGCACGGCTGAGCAGTGTTTTATGCCGCTGACGGTTGGCGGTGGTGTGCGTTCTGAGAATGATATGGTGCAGCTCCTGCGCGCGGGGGCGGATAAGGTGGCGATCAACTCGGCTGCCGTCAAAGACCCGGATGTGATCTCACGCTGCGCGGCGAAGGCTGGCCGGCAATGCGTTGTCGTCTCGATTGATGCGCGCAAGACAGGCGAGCACTGGGAAATCTTCACCCATGGCGGGCGCACCGAGACGGGCATCAATGCGGTTGATTTTGCCCAGCAAGCTGCAAGCCTTGGCGCGGGCGAAATCCTGCTGACGAGCATGGACCGCGACGGGACAAAGGCCGGGTTTGATATTGAGCTACTCAAGGCTGTGACGGGCGCGGTGACCATTCCGGTTGTCGCCTCTGGCGGGGCGGGCTCTGTGGGTGATTTTGCACCTGCGGTTTTAGACGGCGGCGCGAGCGCGGTGCTGGCAGCCTCTATCTTTCACTTTGGCGAAGCGACATTGGCCGAGGCGCGCGCCGCCCTTCGCGGCGCTGGCGTCCCTGTGCGTCCAGAAACAGTAAGGCAAGCCTCATGAGTTCACTTGGAGAGACGCAAGCCCTTGGCAGAGTTTTACAACGCCTCGCCGCGACGATAGACGCGCGCGCAGGCGCGGACGCAGATACATCCTATACGGCGCAATTGCTCGCCAAAGGTCCGACAAAGATTGCTGAGAAAATCATTGAGGAAGGCGGAGAGCTTGCCTCTGCGCTGACCGATGAAAGCGACGATGCCGTGGCCTCAGAGGCGGCAGACGTGCTCTACCATATGCTGGTCGGCTTACGCGCGCGCGGCGTCTCTCTGGCAGATGTCGCCGCTGTTCTGGAAGCGCGCGAAGGCACGTCCGGACTAGAAGAAAAAGTAGGCCGAAAAAGCTAAGCTAGACCGGCGGCTCAAGCGTGGCGTGGCGGGCTTGCGCGGCATGTTCAATCGCGCTTGCGCCCTCATCGCTGATCATCAGTGCGCCGCGTGCCATTTCAAGCAGCCGCAACTCCGTCATCTCCAGCATTTCATCTGCCGTGACGACATCGACCATCGCGGCATAGGCCGTTTCGCGAAGGTGGGCCGGAAGCGACGCTTTGGCCGCATCGAACACCTTGTGCATGCCATCTTCAGACGCCATCAGTTTCCCGCAAGCCGACGCGGTCGAGACAAGCCCCTGCTCATCAGCTTCTGTAAAGATCGGAAACGTACGCACAACACGGCCAATCGTGCGGATCTCCTCATCGCCCATATCGCCATCCGAGGCCGCCGTCATCACCATCAGATAGATGATTGCTTCTTGTGGGGTGAGTGTTGAGGTCATTGGGAGGCTCCTTGCGCGGTCTTCTTTCTGTTTAGACGCCCTTCTTGTCACGGGCAAGCGCCCTAGCTTTTCTTCCGTCGCTGGCGCATCAGGCCTTCTTGGGCGACGCTGGCGACCAGTGTTCCGTCTTGTTTGAAGATCAGGCCGCGATTGAAGCTGCGGGCGCCGCCTGCGTGCGGGCTTTCCTGGGAATAGAGCAGCCATTCATCGGTGCGTGCCGGCGCGTGAAACCACATGGCGTGGTCAAGGCTTGCCATCATCGCTTCGCCGGAATGCCAGGAGATGCCGTGCGGACGCGTCCCGCTATCGAGCAATGACATGTCTGAGGCGTAAGCCATCAGGCATTGATGGATGGCCGGGTCGCTTTCAAAGCAGCGCGTGGCGCGGAACCAGACATCATGGTCGGCTGTCATCGGCTGGGGGTCAAAGAAGTTTTGCGGATTAACGGGGCGCATCTCAATCGCGCGGGCACGTGTCATCTGTTTGCGCATGGATTCCGGGAAGAGATGGATCGCCTCTTCGCGCAGTTCGCGGCGGGATTTCAGGCCCTCTGGCCCGGGTACATCCGGCATTTTGGCTTCGTGGAACCAGCCCTCTTCTGCGACCTGAAACGAGGCGGCGAGGTTAAAAATCTGTTTGCCGTGCTGGATGGCAACAACGCGGCGCGTGGTGAAGGAGCGCCCATCGCGCGAATGATCGACCTGATAGATGATCGGCACGTTCGGGTCACCGGGGCGAATGAAATAGGCATGCATGGAATGGCAGATCCGGTCTTCAACCGTCTGATAGGCGGCCATCATCGCCTGCCCGATCACCTGCCCGCCGAAAACACGTTGCGAGGTTTCATCCGGCGATATGCCGCGAAATAGATCTACTTCGAGGCGCTCTACCTTCAACAAGTTCAATACGATCTCTAACGGGTCGTCCTGAGGGGCATCACTGCTCATTCAAAGCTCCTGATTCTATTTCCTTCCGGTTCGCCTAGCATGGCTTGGCCGCGCGGCAAAATGGGTAAATTACACTGATATTGCCGAGATTATGCCAGATACACGCATTTGTCGTTTGTGATCGGCTAATCCCTGTGTGAAAATGAGGGTGAGAAATATTGGAGAATACCGCCATGGGCTTGATCAGCAACCTGAAACGCGACTGGACGACACTTTCAGGATTACGCACATTGCTGGCGAACGGCAAAGACATCAACCCGGACAGTTTGAACATTGTCGCAGATGATCTGGAAGCCAGCGTCGATAAGCATAAAGCAAATGTCGTCTTCCGTTTTGAGGGTCAGATCATGACCTATGGCGAGCTGGACAAGCTGGCTAACAGGGTCGCGAACTGGGCGCTTGGCGAGGGCTTAAAAGCAGGCGATGCGGTGGCGTTGTTTATGGAGAACCGTCCGGAATATGTCGCGGTGTGGTTTGGCTTGTCGAAGATTGGTGTCGTCAGCGGGCTGATTAATCACAATTTGAGCGGCGAAGGTCTGGCGCATTGTGTCAATATCGCTGACGCCAAGGCGGTGATTATGGGCGCCGATCAAGCCGAACAGATTGAAAGCGCAAAGCCACACCTGACAGGCGCGCCGACGATGTGGGCACTGGCCGATCAACAAGACGCCAAAAACTTGCAGGATGCACTGGCCAGTCAATCTGATGCCCGGCCTGATCGCAGCCACAGAGCACATTTGCGCGGCAAGGATATTTGCTTGTTCGTCTACACCTCGGGCACGACGGGCCTGCCCAAAGCGGCCAAGCTCACCCAGAGCCGGACACAAGGCATGATGCGCACCTTCGCCACGCCAACCCACACCACTGCGCGCGACCGGGTCTATATCCCGCTTCCGCTCTATCATGGCACGGGCGGGATTTGCGGGGTTGGCATTGCGCTGACAACAGGTGCGAGCATTATTCTGCGCAAACGGTTTTCTGCCTCTCAGTATTGGGATGATTGCGCCGATCAAGGCGCGACGGTGCTGGTCTATATTGGCGAGCTTTGCCGCTATTTGTTGAACCAGCCAGAGCACCCAAAAGAACGCGCGCACAAAGTCCGCACAGGGTTTGGCAATGGCTTGCGTCCGGAGATTTGGCAACAATTCCTTGATCGCTTCAATGTGCCAACGCTGGTGGAGTTTTACGGCTCAACCGAAGGCAACGTCTCCTTCCTGAATTTTGACGGCAAGGTCGGCGCGGTGGGGCGTATCCCGAAATTTCTGGAAAAGAAATTCGCGCATGTCGCCTTCGTTAAATTTGATATTGAAAACGAGGAACCTGTGCGCGATGCCAATGGTTTCTGCATGAAGACCGATGATGATGAGGTTGGCGAAGTGCTTGGCAAAATCGGCACTGAAGCGCGCACCCGCTTTGAGGGCTATAATGACCCTGAAGCGACAAAGAAGAAAATCCTGCGCAATGTGTTCGAGGCGGATGATATGTGGTTCCGCACAGGCGACCTGATGAAAAAGGACGCGGACGGATACATCTATTTTATCGACCGGATTGGCGACACGTTCCGCTGGAAAGGCGAAAATGTTGCGACGAATGAAGTTGGCGAAGCGCTCGCCAGCATAGATGGCATCGCCCACGCCAATGTTTACGGCGTCCCTATTCCGGGCATGGACGGCAAGGCAGGCATGGCTGCGATTACGCCCGATGGCAGCGGCATAGATTTCGATACGCTACATGCAGATCTCTGCGCGCGCCTGCCAGCCTATGCTGTGCCGATCTTTGTACGTGTGCAGAAAGAAGCGGAAACAACCGGCACATTCAAATATCGCAAGGTCGATCTCGTCAAGGAAGGCTTCAACCCGGACAATATGGCCGACCCGGTCTGGTTTGTTGATCCGGACAAGAAGGCTTTTGTGCCCGTCACGCATGACCGCTATGAATCGATCCTTGCAGGGACGTATCGGTTTTAGTTTAAAAAATACACAAACAAAAAAACCCCCGCCGACCAGCAGCGGGGGTTTTTGTTTAATGTAGCGCGCGGGCTTAGCTTTGGCGCTCGACCATCATGTGTTTGATGTTGGCAATCGCCTTGGCTGGGTTCAGCCCCTTGGGGCAAACCTGCGCGCAGTTCATGATGGTGTGGCAGCGATAGAGCTTGAACGGGTCTTCAAGGTCATCGAGGCGTTCACCAGCGCTTTCGTCGCGGCTATCAATCAGCCAGCGATAGGCTTGCAGGAGCGCGGCAGGCCCCAGATATTTGTCACCATTCCACCAATATGACGGGCAGCTGGTCGAGCATGAGGCGCACAGGATGCACTCATAGAGGCCATCCAGCTCTGCGCGGTCATCTTCAGACTGGCTCCATTCGCGCTCTGGGGCGGGTGAAACCGTTTTCAGGAAGGGCTGAACATAGGCATGCTGGGCGTAGAACTGTGTCAGGTCTGGTACGAGATCCTTGACGACAGGCTGGTGTGGCAGCGGTGCGATTGTGATCGTGCTTCCAGACACCTCGTCCCAGCCCTTGGTGCAGGCAATCGTGTTTTGACCGCCAATATTCATCGCGCAGGAGCCACAAACCCCTTCGCGGCAAGAGCGGCGAAACGCCAGCGTCGGATCAATATTGTTTTTGATATAGATCAGAATATCCAGCACCATCGGGCCGCATTTCGTCGTATCGACAAAATAAGTGTCCCAACGCGGATTACCGCCATCGTCCGGGCTATAGCGATAGATCTTGAACTTCTTGATCTTTGAGCCCTTTTCCTTTTCAGGCTTGGGCCAGGTCTTGCCAGATTTTGGCGCGGAACCTTTAGGGAGTGTGAGTTGTACCATGTCGCTTCCTAGCCTACTTTCTTGGCGGTAATGATAACGCCAGCTGTAATACTGTGACCATATGCACCGGAAACACCGATGCCACGATCAACAGGTAAAATCGAAATGACCTCATAGCGGTCTTGTGCAAGATCATTACATGCTAGCGCAATTGAATCTGCAAGTTCCATAAAGCTGATCTCTCCGGTGTTCTCTCCGCCGCCCGTTTTGATCAACCCGCCAAGATGCTCTTTCTCTTCGCTGGTTTCTGTGCGCGCAGCAACCCATTTTGTAACATATGGTTCCATGTCTGCCTCTAGTACACGCGCTTCTTCGGCTTGATGTAGGCAATGTCATTGGACATGGTGAAATCATGCACGGGGCGATAGTCGATCTTGACGCCTGCATCGCCATGCCAGGCGAGTGTGTGCTTCATCCAGTTTGCGTCATCACGGTCGGCGAAATCTTCGCGGGCGTGTGCGCCGCGGCTTTCTTCGCGATTGGCCGCAGAGTTCACTGTGACAGTCGCTTGCGCGATGAGGTTATCAAACTCAAGCGCTTCGACGAGGTCCGTGTTCCAGATCATTGAGCGATCTGTGACGTTGAGGCCCGGAAGCTTATCAAAGATAGCATCGATCTTCTCAACGCCTTCGCGCAACACATCACCTGTGCGGTAAACGGCGCAGTTTTCCTGCATCGCCTGTTGCATCTCAAGGCGCAGCTCAGCGACCCGGTGCGGGCCTTGCGCATTGCGGATTTTATCGAAGCGGCCAAGGTGCTTATTGGTTTGCGCGTCGGCAATGTCTGGCTGGCTTGCGCCTGCTTCCAGCGTTGCACCGCAGCGCAGGCCAGCGGCCCGTCCGAACACAACAAGGTCAATCAGTGAATTGGAGCCGAGACGGTTCGCGCCGTGTACGGACACACAAGCCGCCTCGCCGACAGCCATCAGGCCGGGAACGACACTATCGGGATCGCCGTCCTTCTTGGTGAGCACCTCGCCGTGGAAATTGGTCGGGATACCGCCCATATTATAGTGCACCGTTGGCAGCACCGGTATCGGCTTCTTGTTGACATCAACGCCGGAGAAGACGCGCGCCGTTTCAGAGATACCCGGCAAGCGTTTGGCCAGCACATCCGCGCCCAAATGTTCAAGGTGCAGGAAGATATGATCCTTATTCGGACCAACGCCGCGTCCTTCTCGGATTTCCATTGTCATCGCACGCGACACCAGATCGCGCGGCGCAAGGTCTTTCACACTAGGCGCATAACGCTCCATGAAGCGCTCGCCTTCGGAATTGGTCAGATAACCGCCCTCCCCGCGTGCGCCTTCGGTGATCAGGCAGCCCGCGCCGTAAATACCGGTCGGGTGGAACTGGATGAACTCCATATCCTGAAGCGGTAACCCAGCGCGCAGCACCATGGCATTGCCATCGCCTGTGCACGTATGGGCAGAGGTACAAGAGAAGAAGGCACGGCCATAGCCGCCCGTCGCAAGCACAGTTTTCTGCGCGCGGAAGCGGTGCAGCGTGCCATCGTCGAGCTTCCATGCGGTGACGCCCCGGCAGACGCCGTCATCATCCATGATCAGGTCGAGCGCGAAATATTCGATGAAGAATTCAGTGTCGTTCTTGACGCATTGGCCATAGAGCGTGTGCAGCATGGCGTGGCCGGTTCTGTCAGCTGCTGCGCAAGTGCGCTGCACTGGCGGACCCTCGCCCATTTCGGTCGTGTGGCCACCAAAGGGGCGCTGATAGATTTTGCCCTCTTCATTGCGCGAAAATGGCATGCCCCAATGCTCAAGCTCATAAACGGCTTGCGGGGCTTCGCGGCAAAGATATTCGATCGAGTCCTGATCGCCGAGCCAGTCAGAGCCTTTGACCGTGTCATACATGTGCCAGCGCCAATCGTCCGGGCCCATATTGCCGAGCGAGGCTGCGATGCCGCCTTGGGCCGCAACCGTGTGCGAGCGGGTTGGGAAGACTTTAGTGATGCAGGCTGTTTTCAGGCCGGCTTGTGCTGCGCCAAGGGCTGCGCGAAGACCGGAGCCGCCTGCGCCGACAACGACAACATCATAGGTATGGTCGATAAATTCGTAATCGCTCATGGGAATTTCCTTAATTACGAGCTTAACCCGCTGAGATCCAGATTTTGAGAACCGATAAAGCGGTTGCGGCGAACAATGCGATGCAGAAGAATGTGCTGAGGATCAACACGCCCTGACGTGTGCTGGTCTTGGCAAGATAATCCTCAATGACGGTCTGCATACCAAGACGCATGTGATAGATCGCAGCGCCGAGGGTCAGGATGATCAAGATAGCATTGATTGGATTGGCCACCCAGGCATGCGCGCTGGCATAGCCGCCCTTCATTGCCAAGAGGCCGGTGACGACAAACCAAGGCACAAGAAACAAAAGCGCAATGGCTGAGACGCGCTGGCGGATATAATGCTGGGTGCCGGATTTGGCTGAACCGAGGCCGCGAACTTGTGCGGCGGGGGTGCGAAGTTGGTTGCTCATCTGTCTCTCCCCTATCCGTAATAAGCCAGGGCCCAAAGGCCAAGCGTTGCAGCAATTGCGAGCAGGAAGTTCAAAACACTGACCATACTGGCAACTCTAGGCGAAAAGCCGAGACCCGGCCCATCCCAGATGAGGTGGCGCAGGCCGTTTAAGAAGTGATAGGCGAGCGCGGCCGTAAAGCCGAACAGAACCAGACGCCCGGGAATGGATAAAACCAAATCCATCATCGCGGCATATGCTTCAGGGCCACTGGCCAGCGATATAATCAAAGCGGCGATAAGTGCGCTGCCGACATAAAGTGCGCCTCCGCTGACCCGGTGTGCGATTGAAGCAGCCATCGTCGCATGCCAACGCCATATCTGGACGTGGGGCGAAAGCGGCCGCGTATCACTTGAATTCGTTGATGCCATGTATAAACCCTTGTATCCATGAGCGGAACATGCCCCGTTCTTAAAGTGAACTGCAAAACTGTCAATGAAATCCGAGGACGCGAGATGCCGTTTAGAATGAAAATTGGTGCGATTCTGATCGTATTGTTCGCTGGCGGCATGCTGAATGCGACAGCATCCTATGCCCAAACTGAAACGAGCGGCGCCGTCATGGACGCCATACTCGGCGATTATGAAGCATATCGGCTAGAATTTTCCCCAAATGCCACCGCGCGCGCTAGAAACCGCCTGCCGCGAAGCTGGACCGATGTCCGCCCTGAAACGCGTGCGCGTCAAATCGCAAAGCTCGAAGCCTTATCCGAGCGGCTTGCGGTCTTCGATCAAGCGCCAAGACTAGACACGATCATTCTGGCTGGGCTCATCGAAGGTGATCTGCGCCGGATGAAGCTTGATCCTGATCGGTTGCCGTTTACCGGGGATAGTGGTTTCCACACCAGCCCCACCTTTGCGATTAGCAATGCGAACATTCGCAGCAAACAAGACGCGGAGGACTTAATTGCACAAATTTCGGCGATTCCGGCCTATTTTGAGCAAAATATCGCAAATATGCGGCGCGGAATCGCAACCGGATACACCGCCCATAAAGACCCGCTGGCCACCACGCTGGACCAATTGAGAGATGTCCAGACCGACGCATTGGAAGACAGCCCGCTCTATAAACCGTTCAAGCAGCTTCCGGTAACGCTGTCACAGGCTGACAAACAACAGATCAAATCCGATGCGCTTGAAGCCATATCAAACGCGTCTTTAGCCTACAAAAACCTGCTGCGTTTCATGACGGATGAATACGCGCCGCATGCGCGTAAAGCGCCAGGTATCGGGTCGCTGGCTGGCGGCAAAGCGGTCTATCGCTCTGACGTTTGGTTTCACACAACCCGCCCAGACCTCACCCCTGAAGCGGTGCACGAAATTGGCCAAAAGGAAGTCGCGCGCATCCGGGCCGAAATGGAAACCATCATCGAAGAGGTTGGGTTTGACGGCACGTTCGCCGAATTTCTAACTTTTCTACGCACCGACCCGCAATTCTACGCCAAGACACCTGACGAATTGCTGAGTTTTGCCGCTGTTTTGTCGAAGAAGCTCGACGCCGCGCTACCCCGCTTCTTCGGTAAACTGCCGCGCCTGCCTTATGGCGTGTCGCCGGTTCCTGCTGAAATTGCCCCCGGATACACAACGGGTCGCTATTCTGGCGGAGACGCCGCGACAGGACGCGCTGGCACATATCTGGTGAACACGCACCGCCTCGACCAGCGCCCTTTATATGAGCTGCCAGCGCTGACCGCACATGAAGCCGTGCCCGGCCACCATTTGCAAATCGCACTGGCGCAAGAGCTGGAAGGTGTGCCGGAGTTTCGCAGAAATTATTATGCCACCGCTTTTGGCGAAGGATGGGGGCTTTATGCTGAACGTCTCGCTGGCGAAGCAGGCCTATACGAAACCCCCTATGAGCGCTTTGGTGCCCTCTCCTATGAGATGTGGCGCGCTTGCCGGCTTGTTGCTGATACAGGCATGCATTGGTTTGGATGGAGCCGGGCTGAGGGCGAAGCGTGTTTCCGGGAAAACTCGGCCTTGGCGGAGCTGAACATTAAAACCGAAGTGACCCGCTATATTGGCTGGCCCGGCCAAGCGCTTGGTTACAAGATTGGCGAGATCACAATCCGCGAGCTACGCGCAGAAGCAGAAGCCGCACTTGGGGCTGATTTCGACATTCGCGCTTTCCACGATCTCATCCTCAGCGAAGGCGCGATGCCGTTAAGCCTGCTGGAAATGCGCGTGAAGGACTGGATTGCAGCGCAAACGAAGTAAGCAACGCTCGCGTGCACACTGGTTTAGGACCATCTAAAATCATGAAACTGACGATTATTGAAACCGGCCTGCCACCTGAAGACCTACGCGCCGACTGGCCGGGCTATCCGGCTATGTTCGAACAATTGATCTCAGCCGTTG
>CAZXTI010000026.1:0-12141 GCA_964643565.1 uncultured Hyphomonas sp.
CGATTTGACCGCGCATTTTTGCACGAAATAAAGACACGGTTTGGGGCTTTGCAAAGCGCGGGAGCAGGGTAAAAGGTTAGGGTCGTTAAACCGCAATCGAGGCCGTGTCCTATGTTGAAGATGAGTTTTTATGCGTTTGCCCTGCTGGCTCTGTTAGCTATTGCTGCTTGCGGTGGACAAGTGGAAGAGACGCCCCAAGCTGACCCGCAAGCAAGCACAGAGGCGCAGCGCCCTGCCATTGCGGTTGAGCGCGGTGTCTCTCTGGTGCTTGCCGAAGAACGCGCAGCAAATATCTCCGATGTGAATTATGCGCTGCGCTTTGATATCCCGGCAGCCGCGAGTGAACCGATCAAAGCGCGTGAGGTTTTGACATTCAGCCTCGCATCGCCTGTTGAAAACTTGCAGCTCGATTTTCGCGAAGCGGATGGCCTGCTTGAGCGCATTATGGCGAATGGCCAGTCCGTCGATGTGGTGCACCGCGATGAGCATGTGATCATACCGGGCGGCGCGCTGGCGGCAGGTGCGAACACGGTTGAAATCGTCTTCACGGCGGGCGACACATCTTTGAACCGGAACCCGGATTATCTTTACACGCTCTTTGTACCAGACCGTGCGCGCACTGCATTTCCTGTGTTCGACCAGCCTAATCTGAAAGCCACATATGATCTTGAGCTGGAAGTGCCGGATAATTGGGCCGTACTCGGCAATGGCCCGCTGGCCGAGGTGAGCTCACCTGCTGAGAGGCGCAGCCTGCATAAGTTCAAGCGTTCAGACCGGCTGAGCTCATACCTCTTTTCCTTTGTCGCGGGTGAGTTTGAGACCGTCACCCGGACCATTGATGGGCGCGAGATGACCATGTTGCACCGCGAAACCGACGCGGAAAAACTGGCGCGCAATGTTGATGATATTTTTCAGGCACATGCGGACGCGCTGAATTGGCTGGAAGACTATACAGGGATTGATTACCCGTTCCAGAAGTTTGACTTTGCGCTGATCCCAACCTTCCAATATGGCGGCATGGAGCATGTCGGCGCGATCCAATACCGCGCCTCGACCTTGCTTCTTGTTAAAGATCCGTCCGATCCGCAAAAGCTGAACCGGGCCAATCTCATCGCTCATGAAACCGCGCATATGTGGTTTGGTGATCTGGTCACGATGGACTGGTTTAATGATGTCTGGACGAAGGAAGTGTTCGCCAATTTTATGGCTGCTAAAATTGTCAATCCGAGCTTTCCGGATATTGATCATGATCTGAATTTTCTTCTGCGATCTTACCCAGCCGCTTACGGCGTTGACCGGACCGAGGGTGCAAACCCGATCCGCCAAAATCTACCAAACCTCAATGAGGCCGGGAACTTATATGGCGGCATCATTTACAACAAAGCACCGATTATGATGCGCCAGCTGGAGCTTCTAATTGGTGAGGAGGCGTTTCGCGCCGGCATGCGGGATTACTTGTCCACTTATGCAGGCGGCAATGCGACATGGCCCAATCTCATCGACATACTCGACAAACGATCCGATCAGGATCTCAAGGCCTGGAGCGAAGTGTGGGTGAATACGCCGGGACGCCCGCATTTTGAAGTTAGTGAAGCGGGCAATGGCTTGATCCAAATTGATCCGCTCGGGCGGGGCCGTGTCTGGGATCAGCAATTTGAAGCGATTGAGGCATCACCAAACGCTGAGAGCATTTTTGGTCAGCGCTATACAAATGCGCAATTGCTAGGTCAGATGACAACGCGCGCACCTATTCCTCCCATAGAGCCGGGCATTCTGACCAATTCCGATGGCGCAGGTTATGGCCTGTTTCCGGTCAATCTCTCTCTTGTTGAAGCGGTTTGGGCAGATTTGTCCGATCTGCAAAAAGGCGCGCAGCTCATCAACCTCTATGAGCAAATGCTCGAAGGGCATGAACAGGTGACGCCGACGCGATATATGGCCTTCCTCATCGCGCATTTGGAAGAACCAAATGAGCTGCTTTTAAATACGTTGCTTGGGCAGATGCGCCGAACCTATTGGTCTTTTCTAAGTGATGAAGAAAGACTAGCGACGACGACACAGCTGGAGGCTTTGCTTTGGCGGCACATAGATGACGAGAGCAAATCGATCAGCACGCGCAGGCTATATCTCAACACGTTACAGAATATAGAACTGCATCGGGGCAGTTATGACCGCTTGCGGGCCTTGTTGGACCAGAGTAGCGAGCTCCTTCAGTCAGAACGCGCGCGGGGCGCATTGGTCGCCGAGCTTGCAATTAGATTTAAAGATGACGCAGATGAGCTGATTGAGCAGCATTTAGCTGGGTTGAAAAGCCCCGATGAGGAGCGGCGCTTTGCGTTTATCGCGCCGGTGCTCTCTGCCGATGAGGGGGAGTGGGACGCATTCTTCAATCGTTTGAATGCGGAAGAAAACCGAGCGATTGAAAGCTGGATCGTGGATGCACTTGCCTATCTGCACCACCCATTACGGACCCACTCCTCTGAACGATATTTGCAGCGCAGTCTTGAGTTGATGGAAGAGATTCAGAGGACGGGCGACATTTTCTTTCCAGGGCGTTGGATAACCGGTACATTGGCCAATCACAAAACACCAAGCGCAGCGGCGACGGTCCGCCGGTTCTTATCCGAGCGACCAGACTATAATTATCAATTGAAGCTGAAAATCCTGCAGGGCGCTGACATGTTGTTTAGAGCCTCCGCGCATGGCGAGCAGGGGCGGCCTTAATCCTCGTCTGGCTCAGCCGCGCTATCGCCATAATCGCTGTCCCGGCGACGCGCTGACTGTAGCAGCATATCCATCGCCAGAGCGCTGTCATAGCTTGTGTCGGCAACGAAGCGGAGCTTAGGCGTGAACTTCATCTCGATCTCCCGGCCAAGGCGTCCGCGCAAAAAGGCTGCAGCGCGGTTAAGCCCTTCGCAAACCTCTTTTGCCTTCTGCGCATCCTGATCACCGAGCGGAGCACAATACACACTTGCATTGCGCAGGTCCGGCGAACAGCGCACTTCGCCGATCGTCACCGAGACGCCTTGCAGGGCAGGGTCGCGAAAATCTTCCCGCGCGAGAATATCGACCAGTGCATGACGCACCAGTTCGCCCGCGCGCAATTGGCGCTGGCTTGGTTCTAGTGATTTCGGAGCGCGTGGACGCTTTGCCATACCGCTTGCCTTTAGGTTTTAATATGCTGGGCGAGTGTTTCGTAGAACGCAGTCTTGCCAGCCTTGTCCTTACCGAACCAGCGGTCAGGGATCAGGACAGAATGATTATTGTCGCTCAAAATAGCTGCAAAGCCCGACTTGCGCCGTATTTCTTTTATGCCAGCCCATGCAATGGTTGAGGTTATGTGCGCGCGTGTGACGACCATTCCGGCCTCGGTCAGCTTGATATGGGTTTCGCTATCAGCTTCTTCGCCGCGCCCATAAGTGTTGCGATAGGCCCAGCGAATAAAGATCAGATACCAAGAAATCCCCGCAAACGCAGCGATAAGCGTGGATAGAAACCAGAGCCAGTAGCCGGAGATAAAATCTGCATTGTGCAGAACTTGGCGGGTAAATACGCCAACGCCAGCAGAGATAATTGGCGCAGTTACACCGGCATAATAAACGGTTGTCGGGCCAATCGTGCCGGTTCTCAGCGATTTACTAAGCTTTTTCACATCTTTCGATGTCATTTTACCTGAGACTTCGGACACTCTTCTTATCCCTGCGCGTATAGCTTTGCTTTGGTCATCGCTGACGCAGAGCCGAAAACGTCTTACTACTCAAGCTGCCTTGCAATTTCTTCGACCTGGAAGCACTCGATTTGGTCGCCGACCCGCATGTCATCATATTTTTCAAATGCCATGCCGCATTCTTGATCATTGGAGACTTCTGCGACTTCATCTTTGAAGCGCTTGAGTGTCTTCAGATTGCCTTCATGGATAACAACATTATCGCGCAAGAGACGCACGCCGCAGCCGCGCTTCACGCTGCCTTCGGTCACCTTACAGCCAGCAACTTTGCCGACTTTGGTGATGTTGAAGACTTCCAGAATAGAGGCATAGCCAAGGAAGGTTTCGCGGCGCTCTGGAGAGAGCATGCCTGACAGCGTGCTCTTAACGTCGTCAATGAGGTCGTAGATGACAGAATAGTAGCGAATTTCCACGCCTTCTTTCTCTGCCAGATCGCGCGCCTGCTTATTGGCGCGGACATTAAAGGCAAAGATCGGCGCGCCCGAAGATTGGGCGAGCAAAATATCGCTTTCAGAAATTCCGCCAACAGCGCCGTGGATAACGTGCGCGCGGACTTCTTCTGTAGAGATTTTTTCGAGGCTTTGAGAGATCGCTTCAACCGAGCCTTGCACATCACCTTTGACAACGACAGGCAATTCAGAGGTTTCCACCGAACCGTCCTTGAGGCGGGTCAGCAGTGTTTCCAGAGAGGCGCGTGCGGCTGCACCGGCGCGGCCTTGGGCCTGACGTTTGGCGCGGAGACGATATTCCGTGATTTCGCGCGCGCGTGCTTCACTTTGCACGACGACGAACATTTCGCCGGGATCTGGTGCGCCGTCGAGGCCGAGCACTTCTGCTGGAAGGGAAGGGCCAGCATCTTTCATTTGCTTGCCACGCTCATTGACCAGCGCGCGGACCTTACCCCATTGCAGACCGGCGACAACAATATCACCGCGCTTGAGTGTGCCGCGCTTGACCAGAACCGTTGCAACGGGGCCGCGTCCCTTATCAAGCTGGCTTTCAACCACAACGCCATCAGCGTCGCGGTCCGGGTTGGCTTGTAATTCAAGAATTTCAGCTTGCAGCGAGATGGCCTCGGTTAGCTTGTCGAGACCTTCGCCTGTCAGGGCTGAGACGGGAACGGCTTGAACGTCGCCGCCCATGCTTTCAACCTGCACATCATATTGCAAAAGCTGGGTCAGCACATTGTCAGGCTTTGCATCCGGCTTATCGATCTTGTTGACCGCGACAATCAATGGCGCGCCCGCCGCTTTCGCGTGTGCGATCGCTTCTTGCGTTTGCGGCATCACACCATCATCGGCAGCGACAACGAGGATCACAATATCGGTGACATTCGCACCGCGCGCGCGCATGGCAGAGAATGCGGCGTGGCCCGGCGTATCTAGGAATGAGATTTTATCGCCGCTTTCCAGCTGGACCTGATAGGCACCAATATGCTGCGTAATTCCACCAGCTTCGCCAGAGACGACATCAGATTTGCGCAAAGCATCAAGAAGCGATGTTTTACCATGGTCGACATGTCCCATCACGGTAACAATCGGCGCGCGTGGCTTCAGATCTGCTTCATCATCTTCAGCGCCTTCAAGACCGATTTCAACATCGGCTTCAGAGACACGCTTAACAACGTGGCCAAATTCAGCCGTAATCAGTTCGGCTGTATCGGCATCAATAATGTCATTGGCGCGCATCATTTCGCCTTGTTGCATCATGTATTTCACAACATCGGCAACACGCTCTTTCATGCGGCCTGCAAGCTCTTGCAGCGTAATCGTTTCAGGCAGCTGCACTTCGCGGGAGACTTTCTCCTGCTCGGACTTTCCGCCTTGCCGGCGCTCACGTTCGCGTTCGCGCGCACGTTTAAGCGAGGCAAGTGAACGCTGGCGATCTGTATCGTCGCCAAGGGCTGAAGCGATTGTCAGCTTGCCTTTGCGGCGTTTCGGTTCGCTGCGTGGTTTGGAATTATTGCTGCGATTGGAATAGTCATCCTTGTCGCGGTCTTTTTTGACCCGTCCGCCAAGTGCTTCAAGTGAAGAGGGCGGCGCAGCTTCGTGTGCTTGACTGGCAGGTTTGGCGCGCTCTGTTTTGCCTGAACGTGCGGTGCTTGCAGCGGCGGCGGCACGGGCGGCTTCTTCAGCGGCGCGCGCTTCTTCGGCAGCAGCAGACTTACGGCGTGCTTCGGCTTCTTCGTGCTCTTTTTCTTCCTGGCGTTTCTTTTGCTGTTGTTCAGCAAGTCGGTTTTGCGCCTCTTGGGTCTTGGCAGTCTTTTCAGCGCGTTCTTGGAGCTGATCTTTTTGAGCTTTCAAGGCGGCTTTGCGTGCGGTGAGTTCAGCCTCAGTAATGCCGAGCTTGCGGGCTAGGATGGCATCTTCGCTTTCGGCAGGTTTTGCATTATCTGAACCGCCGCCAGATTTTCGTGCACCCGGTCCGCTAACGCGCCGACGCTTCTTCTTTTCGACAACAACTTGCTTGGAGCGCCCATGGCTGAAGCTTTGGCGAACTGTGCCAGAGTTCCCACGAGAAACCGTCAACGGTTTGCGGCCGCTGCCATTGGAATTGCCTGTGTCGTTCGTATCGCTCATATAACTCAAATACCAAGTTCAGTTTTGGACGCTTGTGACGCCCGGTTTAATTATTATCCGAGAGATCGGAAATCCAATCTGCTTCGGGACAGCGCCGGAAACCCGAAAAACGCTGATAGTCTTCCATCCAGCGCTGGGCAAATGCTCCGTTCTTCAGCACTGCATGTACCACATGCGTACGCCCAAAGGCCATGCCCAATTCCGAAGATGTGAGGCCTCCAGACACTGAAACCGTGTCATATATTGCTTTTGCAAGAAAATACACCTTATTCCGACCATCTTCTGCACCATCTTTCGCTTGTATGAGAACGCCGGGTCTTGTTTTGCGCAAAACGGCGCGGACCTGATCAAAGCCGAGCGTAATCGCACCGGCTCTTTTGGCCATACCAAGATGTCCCTGCAACCGCTTCAAAAGCAGTGTTTCAATGAGATCGCCAAGCCCGTCTGGCAGGCGAATTTGCGCTTTAAACCCACGCGAAAAAACGCCTGTAATATCGCGGGCATCAATAATCTCTCGATTTGCCTGAACCCAAACGCCGCGCCCTGGCAATTTGGCGCCAACATCCGGCGTCACCGTGCCATCCGGGGCGCGGGCAAATCGAATCATCTCGCGCTGCACACACCGTTTACGGGTTGCAGCGCATTGACGAATAGGGCCGTCGTTTGACGTGTCTAAGAGCGGATCATCATTCTGTTTGAGGCGCGGCATCGCTTCCGCCCTCCTCGGTCTCATCATTGACCGACGTGCCAAGCGCGCCAAGCGCCATCAGAGCACGCTCTTCTTCTGTCAGCTCTTCCATAGAGGCGACCTCATCAGCGGCAATCTTGGCCAGCATATTGTCGAGATCTTCCTGCTGGATCCATCCGGCGATAACGCGGGCTTTCATAATGAAAAGCTCGGCATCGTCTTTGCGCATGTCGCCTTTCTTCAAGATACCTTCTTTGAAGACCGGCTTGCCATCCGGGCCCGGCTCGCGCCAGCCTGTGATATCGTCCGGCACGAGGCCAGCAACGTCTTCCACAGTCTTAATGTCATTGTCGCCAAGTTTAACGGCAAAGCCATTTGTCATGCCTTCAAGCGCCATGACAGCATCTTCCACACCAAGCTCTTTGCGGCGTGCATCTTGTTCGGCTGAAAGCCTTTCAAGATAATCCAGCGCGCGCGCCTGAATTTCATTGGCAACGTCTTCGTCAAAGCCTTCGATTTGCATGAAGTCCTCGGCGGCGACATAGGCAATCTCTTCAACAGACTCAAAGCCTTCAGAGGCCAGAAGCTGCGCCAATGTTTCATCAGCATCAAGCGCCTTCATAAAGAGGGCAGTGCGTTCAGCAAATTCAAGCTGATAGCGCTCGGAGTCTTGTGTCTCTGTGACCAGATCAATCTGCCAGCCTGTAAGCTGTGAGGCGAGACGGACATTTTGCCCGCGACGACCGATCGCCAATGGGAATTGGTCATCTGCCACAACAACTTCAACGCGTTGCTCGTCTTCGTCCAACACAACTTTCGTAACTTCTGCCGGTTGCAGCGCGTTCACGATGAAAGTCGCTTCATCATAAGACCATGGGATAATATCGATCTTCTCGCCGGCCAGTTCGCTGACGACGGCTTGTACGCGTGCGCCGCGCATACCGACACATGCGCCAACCGGATCGATTGAGCTGTCGTTCGAGACAACGCCAATCTTGGCCCGGCTACCTGCATCGCGTGCACAGGCTTTGATTTGGATCACGCCTTCATAAACTTCCGGCACTTCTTGGGTAAAGAGCGCTTTCATATAGTCAGGGTGCGCGCGTGACAGGAAGATTTGCGGCCCCTTGATCTCGCGCGACACTTTATAGAGATAAGCGCGAACACGGTCGCCGTTCTGGAAGTTCTCGCGCTGGATCCCATCATTGCGGCGAATAATACCTTCCGCCTTGCCAAGATCGACAATGACGTGGCCATACTCAACGCGTTTAACAATCCCGTTGAGGATTTCACCTTCGCGGTCCTTATACTCATTGAATTGGCGCTCGCGCTCTGCGTCACGCACTTTTTGCATGATGACCTGCTTGGCAGATTGCGCCGCGACACGGCCAAAGTCGAACGGTGGAAGTTCTTCCTTGATTTCATCGCCCGGTTCAATCTCGGCATCAATTTTCTTTGCTTCAGACAGCGGGATTTGCTGCACAGCATCCTCGACTTCATCGTCTGGCACGACCGTTTGGACACGCCATAGGCTCTGTTCGCCATTTTCTTCGTCAATAATCGCGCGAATATCGTGCTCTTGTCCGTAGCGGGACTTGGCAGCTTTTTCGATGGCTTCTTGCATCGCTTCGATCACGATGGATCGGTCGATACCTTTTTCGTCTGCCACCGCGCGTGCGATTTGAATAATTTCGAGCCGGTTGGCTGATACGCCTATATTGCTCATAATGTGCCTCCTAAAGGTCTTTTAGTCTTCTGTTTCAAGTTCATCTTGAGTGTCGTCAATTTCAAAATCAGCCAGCTCATCTTCTTGCGGCGGCAGGGTGCCATCGCTTTGAGCGGCTGCGATCAGCTCATCGGTCAGGATCAGGCTGGCTTTTGCCAACTCATCTATCCCGGCTTCAAGTTCGGTTTCATCATCCAGCAAAATTTGCACCTTGCCGTTTTCCTCGCCGCGAATAAGGCCGCGAAAGCGGCGCTGATTATCGAGCGGGCGAATAAGTTCCAGCTTGGCGGCGTGGCCAATCCAGCGTGCGAAATCACCGGCGCGGGTGAGGGGACGGTCAATGCCGGGCGTGGAAACTTCTAGCGTATATTTATCGGTGATCGGGTCTTCGGTATCGAGCACTTCTGACATGGCGCGGGAAAGCTTGGCGCAGTCCTCAACATCTGTCGGCGTGCCGCCAGCTTTCTCTGTCATGATTTGCAGGACCGGCCGATTGCCGCCCATAAGGCGCACGCGCACAATCTCCATACCAAGCCCGCTCGCCTGCGGCTCGATAAGAGATAGAATTCGCTTTTCCTGTTCGCTCTGCGCAATCATGAGTTCGCTAGGTGCTTTCGTCTGACCAGTGTTCCAGATAAATAAAAGCGGCGGCCCCGTTGCCGGAACCGCCGCCGATATGTTTTCGACTTAAACCGTATATAGGTCCATCTTTATCGAATGTCACGTCAAAAATAAGCTAGGCTGAAAACCAAGCTTGAGAGACGCAAAATCATGCGATTTAGACGGGAATTCCTAGAGGAGCTTTAGGTCAACCGCTGAGGTTTTGCCGCGTTGCTCATCGGTGTGAAGTTCATATTCAATTTTCTGGTCGTCTTGCAGGGTTTGCAGGCCAGACTTTTCGACCGCAGAGATATGCACGAAGATGTCGCCACCGCCATCATCGGGCTTAATGAACCCGTATCCCTTAGTGCTGTTAAACCATTTTACAGTGCCCGTCGCCATTGATCGGCTCCTAATATTCAAAGTTTCAGAACTGTTTGGACGATTTTAGGGACCAAACAGAACGATAGTAATCGGGCAAAAATTCTAGATTCACCGTTAAGGTGTAGGAGTATTGTTCGACCGAGTGGTATCGATTATCGCATCCGCTCACACAAAAACCGCGTGGTCAAGGAAAATCACGCTTAAAATCGTACCAAATCGGCGCGCAATCACCGAGCTTCTTGGCCTCATATCGCGTTGTTAGGTGGTCTAAAGGCGGTTTTCGCCAATCGTCCGCACATTTGGCCATCCACTTGAATTTCGGGTGCGCACAGAAATGCGCCAAGGCTTCATCCGCGTAGGATTTAACGTCCGTGGCAAAGCGCAAGTGTCCGCCGGGGGCCAATATGCGGGCCAGATCATCCAGAAAATCGGGTTGTATCAGGCGGCGCTTTTGTTGGCGTTTTTTCGGCCAGGGGTCCGGAAATAGGATGAAAATGCGCGAAACCGAGCCTGCCGAGAGACGTTCCACAACGGGGCGCGCATCATCCATGTGCAAACGCACATTATTCAACCCGGCATCTTCAATCTGCCCGAGCGCTTTTGCCATGCCTTCAATGAAGGGCTCACAGCCTAATAAGCCGATATCCAGGTGTCGCTCGGCCTGCCCGGTCAGGTGTTCACCGCCGCCAAAGCCGATTTCCAGCCAAACGTCTTTTGGTTGCGGCTCAAACAGTGTTCGCGGCTGCAGCGTTCCGGCCTTAGCCTCTGGTATTTCCAGATGCGGTAAAAGAACGTCAATCAGTCCTTGCTGACGCGTTGAGAGCGCCCGCCCGCCAATACGACCGAATGTGCGTATCGGCCTGCTTTTATCAGGTGAGGGTGTTTCGTTACCCAAAGTGAGATTTCAGCGTATCCACGAGGTCGATTTTTTCCCAGCTAAATCCACCATCAGCATCAGGCGAACGTCCGAAGTGTCCATAAGCGGCTGTGCGCGCATAGATTGGTTTGTTCAAGTCGAGATGGGTGCGGATCCCGCGTGGAGAAAGGTCCATAACTTCGCCGAGTACAGCCTCAAGCTTTTCCTCGCTGACATTGCCGGTGTCGTGAAGGTTCACATTAATCGAGAGCGGTTTTGCCACGCCAATTGCATAGGACAGTTGCAAAGTACATCGATTGCCTAGCCCGGCTGCAATGACATTTTTCGCAAGGTATCGGCTGGCATAAGCAGCTGATCGGTCAACCTTGGTCGGGTCTTTACCCGAAAAAGCACCGCCGCCATGTGGGGCAGCGCCGCCATATGTATCCACAATGATCTTACGGCCTGTCAGTCCAGCGTCGCCGTCTGGTCCGCCGATGACAAACTGTCCGGTTGGATTGACGTAAAACTCGTCTTCAGGTGGGAACCAGCCTTCTGGCAACACGTCCATAACGATCGGGCGTACAAGCTCGCGCACATCCTCGGCGCTGAGGCCAGCGGCATGCTGGGTAGAGACCACAACGGATGTCGCGCCGACAGGACGGCCATCAACATAGCGCAAGCTGATCTGGCTTTTGGCGTCAGGTTCAAATTCAGGGCGCGCACCAGAATGACGCAGCGCTGCCATTTTTTGCAGGATCTTATGCGAATAAATAAGCGTTGCTGGCATCAGCTCTTCTGTTTCTGAAGAGGCGTAACCAAACATGATGCCCTGATCGCCCGCGCCTTCTTCCTTATCGCTAGCGGCATCAACGCCTTGTGCAATATGGGCAGATTGGCCATGCAGGAAGTTGGAAAAATCAAGATCCTTCCAATGGAAGCCGTCTTGCTCATAACCAATGTCTTTTATCGCATCGCGCGCGGCTGCTTCCACCTTTGCTCGGGCTTCAGCATCGCTTTCAACATTGAAACCATCCGGGCAGCGAACTTCACCAAGCAGGGCAAGGCGGTTGGTCGTGGCGGCCGTCTCGCAGGCCACGCGTACAGCGCTTGTGTCAAATCCGCGATCAATCGCCTCTTGATAGATGAGGTCAACAATTGTGTCGGACACGCGGTCGCAAACTTTGTCTGGGTGACCTTCAGAAACGCTTTCGCTGGTGAAGATAAATTCTTTTCTGCTCATAACTGCTTGTTCCTGAAAAAAGGGATTGTAATAGCCACAGGATATTCTGGGGTTCAATTGTTTTGAATGGGACGGAAAGTCAAGAGTGCCGCGTGTTATTCGCGTATGCGAGATTCTGACACGGCATTTGCTGTTGCTGTCACATTATCCAATATCGATTTGCGTAAGTTTGGATCTGTGATGGACTGAAAGGCCACGATCAATTCGAGTGTGTCTGCACTGAGAACGGGCGTTTCTGCCGGCGCGTTGCCTTCAGCAACTGAGAAACCGCGATCTGGCAGAAATTCTGAGGCACCCTCATAAAAGTAAGCCACTTGTACGCCCAGCGCTGCAGAAAT
>CAZXTI010000027.1:0-3393 GCA_964643565.1 uncultured Hyphomonas sp.
AACACGCTTAGACCGCAAGATGCGCCGCTGCTGGTGATGGCCTTTTCTGGCGCGCTTTCGCTGAGCGATGCCGCCGAGATTTTAAGCACGCGCCCGGAAGCTGGCTGGGTCGGGGTCGAGGGGCTGCTAGCGCACGAGCTTATTCAGGAGATTGCGCCAGAGCTGCGGCGCACGGACCTTTTATCGACGCGTTCACGCTTTTTGAAAATTGTCGGCCAGATCGCGTATGAGGATGAAGTCTCAGCGTTCACAACCATCTACGCCTTACCTGATATAGCGCCTGCACGCATTGTGCGCCGCATGCATGGAGCGACCTAGATGGCAAAACGCATCTATGGATTTTTGGCAGATGCCATGGCGGGCGAGACCTTGTGGGTCGACGGTGAGGGTGAGGCTTCAGCAGCACCGGGCGCGCGCGATGAAGGTGTTTTGTTTGTGCCGGGTGAAGACGTAACAGTGTTGTCCATGCCCGTGCCGGTTCGCACTGGCGCGCAGGCACGCGAAGCGGCGGCCTATAGTGTTGAAGATGAAATCGCGGTCAATGTCGAAGATGAGCATATCGCGCTGGGGGTTGCCGGGGATGACCTTAAAGCCCCGCGTGCAATACATGTTGTCTCTCGCGAGACGATGCAAGGCTGGACCGATTGGCTGCAAAAAACGCCGCATCTTGCCGGGGTCAAGCTTGTCTCTGCGCCGTCTGTTTTACCTGCCGGGACTGTTCTAAATGTTGAGGGGACTTATCTTGCTCATGTAAATGGCAGAGCGTTTAGCCTCGGCCCTGACATGCCGGCAGAGCTGGCAAGCAAGCTGATCGATGGACACGCTGGCGCTGGCATTGCGATTGATGATGCGCTGGGGGTTTTAGCGAGCTATGCCGAGCAAAATGACGGATGGGTTGATCTCAGACAAGGCGCCTATCAGGTGCGGTCATCCGGGCGGTTGCAAGACATTCGCGCATGGAGAACCAGCGCGCTTCTGGCCGGTGCGCTTTTGCTCGTCTGGATAGGCTCTAGTTTTCTGCAAATCCGCGCGCTTCACCAAGAAGCAGATGCTTTAAACGCGCGCATTGCCAATACCTATCGGGCCGCTTTTCCAGATGCGCCGCCGCAGGCAAATTATGTGCGGGCCGTATCGCGCGCGATTAGCGAGCGCGGCGCTAATCAGATTGATTTTAGAGATGCAAGCGCGGCGCTTTATGCCGCTTTGCAAACGCTACCTGAAGCTGAGCTGCGCTCCATTCGCTATGACCAGAGCGGTGCGGGCTTTGTCGCGCGGATTGCGTATTCAGCCTATGGCGAAGATGCGCAATTAAAGACGATGCTGTCTGAAAGCGGCTATACGGCGAACCTCGGCGCATTACGCCAAGAAGGTACGAAAGTTGTCGGCGATGTCGCTTTCGGGGGGGCTGTCCAATGATACAGGAAAGATGGCAGACATGGACGCGCTCAGAGCGGATGATTGTTTCAGGCGTTGCGATATTTGCGCTCTTGGTGGCGCTCATTTTCGGCATTATATCGCCCTTGCAATCTAGCAAGCAGGCGGCTGTGTTCGAACGCGACCGTGCGGCGCAGGATGTGGCACTTGTTGAGAACGGTATCACGACGCTGCGTACGCGCCCCGGCAGCGATACGGGAGCCGCTGAAGATCTTGACCGGTTCCGGCTCCGCGTGACCCAGCTTGCCCAGCAACGCGGCCTTTCTATTGCGCGCTTGCAAAATAGCAGTGAGGGGACCGTCCAGCTGATGTTTGCCGAGGCGTCTCCAACGGCGATTTATCAATGGCTCGAAGATATTGCCGCGCTGCCCGGATCAAGCGTCATTAGCGGGAACCTTGCCGGACGAGAAGAGGGCGTGATCGCAGAGATTGAGCTGCGAGGCATAAAGCCATGAAGCGGGGCTGGCTGACGGGGCTGTTCGTGTTGCTGTTCTTCGGGACGGTGATTGCGACCATGCCGCTGAGCTTCGTGCTGGAGCGGGCAGGGCTTAGACAGGCCGGGCTAAACTGGCAGCACACGAAGGGGACCATTTTCAGGGGCGAGATTATTGGGCTGTCCTACGGAACGCAGTCGCTTGGATCGCTTGGGTTGAATTTTGTTGCCACGGATTTATTCAGCGCTCGGCTTGGCTATCAGGTGGATCTGAACGGGCCGGGGATGACGGGTGTTTCAAAAGTTTCGCTTGGCCGCAATAAGATCATTTTCAAAGACCTGAACGGCGCTGCGGATATAAATCGGCTGGCTTATTTTGTGAATGATGTGCGCAGTGTCGGCGGCCAGATAGAATTGTCAGATATAAATATTGATTTTGATACGGATGAAAAAAACTGCACCAGCGCAAGTGGGCGCATTGTTAGCAATGTGCTGGGACGCTTTGCGGCGGCCTTGGCCAAACAAAGGGCTGAGGACATTTTAGGTGATATTGGATGTGTGGCCGGGGCGCTGACCTTAGGCATGGAGGGTGTCACCGAAAGCGAAGACAGGGTCACCGTGGACGGCGTGCTCAGCGCAAGCGATCGCAGCCACTTAGAGATAAAGGTGCACACGCTTGATGCTGTGCTAGGGGCCGGACTTGAGCTTTATGGATTTGAGCAACGCGGCGAAGCATATATATTGCGCCAAGAAATTGTAACGATCGAAGGACTGATCAATGGGTAGACGCAAAGTGCAATATGGCGGCGTGCTGTTGGGCGCGATTTTCCTGACAGCTTGCGCGTCAGCCTCGCTCCCGTCACAAACGCGCGCGGGCGCTGTGATCGCTGATGACGGTCAGACGTCTTTTACAAGAGGGCTGCCCGCCCAATCACTTGCGCCGAATGCGTGCGGCTTATTCTTGTGGAGCAAGAGCGATATTTCCAATTTTGTGTTCTTTGCGGAAGCAGGACGTGAGGATGCGCTGGCGCATATAAATGGCGCACCGACTGATTTGAAGATCACACGGCGCGGCGGCACTGTGTTCGGGCAGTTCTTTACCGAATATGACTTCACGGCGCCGGGCGGCGGCGCGGTTAGCCTGTCATATGAGCCGGGCGATGAGCTGACCGATGGGGCGCGTGTTCAGGCCGGGTCTTTACAATATACGACGCCTGAAGGATGGCGCATGGTGCTGCCGGTGCTCGGTGCGCGGGTTTGCCGGCCGATTCTTGAAGGACCAAGCTCTGTCACATCGCGCAACTCTGGTGGGTAGCGCGTGTGCCAAAAGGTGTCGCTCGCGTGAGTGCTGAGAATAGATCAATGCAAGTGCTGGGGGCCACGGCTCTATGTGCCGGGATTATGGGGGCGATGTGGTTGGCGGCCTCTCTTGTCCTGCCTGTGCAAATATTCCCTTTGGTGACACTCGCTTTGCTGATCGCGCTGACAGTGATTTGCTGGTTTGATATTGACCATTTTCGCATTCC
>CAZXTI010000027.1:3493-12128 GCA_964643565.1 uncultured Hyphomonas sp.
GCTGAAACCCGAACAGGCGTTTCCATTTGGTCCCTTTTTGGCGATTGGGTTTTTCGCCGTATGGGTATTCAAAGCGGCTTTGCCATTTCAGTATTAATTTGGCCCGGTTTTTGATAGGCTTGCGCTTGTCTGGGCTGGCAATTATCGCCATATCATGATGCGGGACACTTATCTGCATTCGATCGCCAATACAGGAGAGACGCTATGACACCGGCGCTAACCAATGGGTTTCACCATGTCGCTTATCGCTGCAAGGATGCCAAAGAGACCGTCGCGTTTTATCAAAAGACGCTAGGCATGGATTTCCAGCTTGCGATCGCCGAAGATCATGTGCCCTCGACAGGGGCTTATGATCCGTACATGCATATTTTTATGGATGCAGGGAACGGGAATGTCCTCGCCTTTTTCGAGCTGCCCGAACAGCCTGATATGGGGCGCGATGAGAATACGCCGATTTGGGTTCAACATATCGCTATGCGCGTTGAGAGCCTCGAAAAACTGCATGCGGCCAAAGCACATATTGAAAGCCTTGGCATTGAGGTGCTTGGGCCGACAAATCATGGGATTTTTAAATCAATCTATTTCTTCGATCCGAGCGGCCACCGGTTAGAGCTTGCCGCAGATACGGCGACACCAGACCAGATGAAGAAACTTAGAGATGTGTCTGTGCCGATGATTGAAGAGTGGGACAAAACGAAGAAAGCGCCGCGCCATGCGGCCTGGCTACATGAGAAGATCGCTGAGGAGGGATAGGCATGACCAAAGCTGTTTTGGTCACCGGGGGGGCAGGGTATATTGGTTCGCACACGGTGCTTGCACTTGTGAAGGCGGGATGGACGCCGATTATACTCGATAATTTTTGCAATAGTAGCAAAGTTGCAATTGCGCGCCTGTGTGAGTTGACGGGACAAGACATTCCCTTTGTCGAGGGCGATGTGAGGGATGCGGGCTTGTGCGTTGAAACGCTTAAAGCCCATGCGTGTGAGAATGTGATCCACTTTGCGGGCCTGAAGGCAGTTGGCGAGTCGCATGAGAAGCCGCTGGAATATTACAGCGCCAATGTCGCCGGAAGCGTTAGCCTGATGCAGGCGATGCAGGAGGCCGGTGCGAAGCGGTTTATTTTTTCCTCCAGTGCGACCGTCTACGGGCCACCGGAATTTTTGCCCTATACAGAAGCCCACCCCTTGAACCCGCAAAGCCCTTATGGGCAAACCAAGCGGCAAGTTGAAGACATTTTACGTGATGCGTCTGCGGGCGAGAATGGCCTTCAGCATGCCATTTTGCGTTATTTTAATCCCGTGGGGGCCGATATATCGGGACGTATTGGTGAAGACCCGCGCGATATTCCGAATAATCTCATGCCCTTTGTTGCGCAAGTCGCTGTCGGGCGGCGCAGCGAGCTTAGCGTTTTTGGCGATGATTATGAAACGGAAGACGGTACGGGCGTGCGCGACTATATCCATGTCACGGATCTTGCCCGCGCACATGTTCTGGCGCTCGAAGCGCTGGTCCAAGATAAGGCGTCATTCACGGTCAATCTTGGAACCGGGCAGGGATATTCGGTCCTGGATATGGTGCGCGCTTTTGAGCAGGCGAGCGGGAAGCCCATTCCTTACAAAATTGCGCCGCGCCGGGCTGGCGATATTGCAATCTTCTATGCGGATGCGAACCGGGCCAAGGCGCTGCTTGGCTGGAGCGCCGAGCTGGGGCTAGAGGATATGTGTGCAGATCACTGGCGTTGGCAGTCACAAAATCCGAACGGGTTTGATGGCTAACTCATCGCGAGAAGTGTCGCGTTTCCGCCCGCTGCGGTCGTGTTAATCGTCACCGTGCGCTCATGATAGAAGCGTTCTGCATCATCGTCTGCTGAGAGCAGAGGAAGGATTGCGCCGTCCCGTTTGCTAAGCTGCGCGGCGACGTTTTCGGCCTGTGCGCCGTCAGCAATGACGCCGTCGATTTTGCCAGTTTTGAGCAGCCTGTCTGCCTCCGCCTCAGTGCATGAGGAGATGGTTTTGTCTTTGACACGGTTGCCCGCGTTCAGCGCGATCACCTTGTTGCCTGTCGCCAATGCGCGTGTGATTTGCGTGTCCAAAATGTCAGGCGTATCTCCGCCAAGGCAAAGCAATGTGCCGCGCGGGTGCAAGGAGAGCGTGTTGGTTTCGCCCGTTGGTCCGGGCAAGGCGTACTCCAAGACGGGCGTGCGCTGCGCCGCGTCTGGTCCGGCATGTGTGAGGCGGAGGAGGTAGTGCGGCCCGCCTGCCTTCGGCCCCGTGCCTGAGAGGCCTTCGCCGCCAAAGGGCTGGACCCCGACCACAGCGCCAATCTGGTTGCGGTTCACATAGAGATTGCCGACCCGGACTTGTTCGGCGATGTCTTCAATGCGCTGATCGAGGCGGGTATGTAGGCCCATTGTCAGGCCAAACCCGGTTGCGTTGATGTCCTTGATGAGTTGCTCGATCCGGGACGCTTTGAAGCGCAGTACATGTAAGACAGGCCCGAAGACTTCGTTTTCAACGTCGCTGATTTTTTTGATCTCAAAACAGATCGGCTGGACGAAGTATCCTTCTGGCAAAGTGTCTGGCAGGGCAACTTCGCCGATGACTGGAAAGCGCCCGCGCGCCTCAGCACTATAGGCGTCGAGGCGGCGTTTGGCATCGGCGTCGATGACAGGGCCAATATCGGTCGCTAAGTGTGCTGGGTCACCAACACGCAGCGCATCCATCGCGCCCGATAGCATGGTGATGAAATCGTCGGCAATGTCATCCTGCACGCACACTATTCTGCACGCAGAGCATCTTTGACCTGCGCTTTGAAAGGCTGAGGCGACAACATCTTTGACGGCCTGCTCCAGCAGGGCGGTGGAGTCGATAATCATCGTATTGATGCCGCCGGTTTCGGCAATGAAGGGTAGGGTCGCCCGGCCCGTCTCGGCAAGTGTACGCGCGATGGCTTTGGCCGTTCCGGTTGAGCCTGTAAAGCACACGCCGGAAATATCATTGTGGCGTGTCAGCGCCGTGCCAAGCGCAACGCCGTCGCCCAGCAAGAGGCCAACCGCGTCTGCCGGAACGCCCGCCTCGATCAAAATCTCAATCGCTCTTTGCGAAATGAGCGGCGTTTGCGGCGCTGGTTTTGCAACCACCGTATTGCCGACGCTGAGGCTCGCCGTAATTTGCCCGAGGAAAATTGCGAGCGGAAAATTCCACGGCGAGATGCAGCCGATTACGCCAAGCCGCGCGCGCGCGGAGATGCGCTCGGAGACCGCTTCGCGCGCATAGTACCGGCAAAAATCAACCGCCTCGCGGACTTCCGCCACGCCGTCCAGCAGTGTCTTTCCAGCCTCCAGCGCGCAAAGCTGCAAGAAGTCGTCCATATGGTCTTCGATTAGATTGGCGGCGCGGCTGAGGCATTCAGCGCGCTTTGCGGATGGAAATTTACGCCAATCCGATGATTTCGCGGCGGCCACAGCCGTATCGACTGCGCTGACCTCATGGCTGGAAATTGTGCCAATGGTTTGGGCGGTGTTTGCCGGATTGAGCACGGAGAGGTTCGGCCCTGTCGCGGCGGCGGCTTGCATCGCAAATGGCTCGGCGATGGGCATGCGCGCTTCACTTGCCGCTGCAATATGAGCCTGCGTCAGATCAAGCCCGGTTGACATCATCCGGCCCGGCTCAGCGATGGCGCGCGGGACGGGCAGTTTCGGGTTGGCGGCGTCGGCATGCGCGCTTGCTTGTGTGATGGGGTCGGCGACCAGATGTGCTTCTGGAACCTCTTCATCAAAGACCTGATTGACGAAGGAGCTATTGGCGCCGTTTTCCAATAGGCGGCGAACGAGATAGGGCAGGAGATCCTCATGCGCACCGACAGGGGCATAGATCCGGCTGCGCACGCCATAGGCCTCGCCGAGTGCTTCATGCAGAGCTTTGCCCATGCCATGCAGGCGCTGGACTTCAAATGGGTGCTTGTTGCTCGCCATATAGGCAATCGCGGCGGCGGTGTGCGCGTTATGGGTGGCAAATTGCGGGAAGACGGTATCGCCCGCGCCGAGCAGAAATTTTGCGCAGGCGAGATAGCTGACATCGGTGTTTTCTTTCCGTGTAAAGACGGGGTAGGAGGCCAGCCCCATTTCCTGCGCGCGCTTAATCTCGCTATCCCAATAGGCGCCTTTGACGAGGCGGATGGTGATTTTCCGGCCCGCTTTGCGCGTCATATCAACGACATGTTCCAACACGGGCATGGCGCGGCGCTGATAGGATTGCACGACGAGGCCGAGGCCTTCCCAGTCTGCAAGTTCAGGGGCGCTGAGCAATTGCGCGAAGATATGTAGCGAGATTTCCAGCCGGTCCGTTTCTTCTGCATCGATTGCGAGGCTGAGATTTCCCTGCTTGGCAATGGTGCAAAGTTCGGTCAGCCGCGCCACGAGATGGGGCACACAAGCGGCGCGCTGGGCATATTCATAGCGCGGATGTAGCGCGGAGAGCTTGACCGAAATTCCGGGCGCTTCCTGTATCGAGGCATAGTTCCCGGCATTGTTGGCAAGATGTGTGACGGCGCGCTTATAGGCATCAAAATAGGCGTCGGCATCGGCTTGGGTGAGGGCGGCTTCGCCGAGCATGTCATAGGAATAGGTACGCCCTGCTGCTTCGCCCTCGCGCGCGTTTTGGGTGGCGTCTTCGATATTGCGGCCAAGAACAAAGTGTTCGGCCATAACCGCCATGACCCGGTTCATGGCAATGCCGAGCACACGGTCGCCGAGCCGCGCGGCGAGGTTGGTTGCATCTATGCCACCGCTGGCTTTGATCCAGCCCTTGGAGAGACGCAATCCATTTGTGGCCTGATTGACGAGGAAAACGGGTGCTTGCCCGGCATGTTCGTGCCAGTCGGCATTGGCGAGCTTGTCGCGCACAAGCTGGCGCGAGGTGGCAAAATCAGGGGTACGGATCAGCGCTTCTGACAGCCGCATCAGGGCAACGCCTTCCTCGCTGGACAGGCCATATTCCTGTAGCAGAGCATCCATGAGCGGGACGGGTCGGCCTTCTGAGCGTAAACTGGCCACGAGTTTCAAAGCGTCGCTTTCAATCGTGTCCCGGTCGGTTTGGCTAAGCGCGATATGGTCGATCAGGCGGGCCAGAACGCTGGCTTCATTTTCGGTGTAGGCCCCGGCTATCGCGCGCGGCATTTGCAAATGTTCGACCATGAGATGTGCTCCGGATTTGCCAATATTTTGAATCAATATTGGCCGAACGCGGCTCGTCTTTGTGTCTGAAAAAATCTATATATTCAGATGTTTTTTGGGTTATACTGGAGAAAAACAGGCGAAAAGACTATGAAGCAGGTATCTGACAGACCAATCGACACGTATGACCGGAAGATTCTCGATGTCTTGCAGCGCTCCGGGCGTATCCAGATCAATGAGCTGGCCGAAGAGATCGGTCTGTCTAAGACGCCCTGTTTAACGCGTTTGCGCCGTCTTGAGGATCGCGGCTTTATTCGTGGATACCGGGCCAATATTGATCCTAAAAAGGTCGATCTTGGGCACCTGGTTTATATTCAGGTGAAGTTGGAAAGTACAGCGCGGCGCGCCCTGGAAAAATTCAATGTGGCGGTGCGCGGTGTTCCGGAAATTCTGACCTGTCATATGATGTCGGGCGGTTATGATTATCTCTTGAAGGTCCGAAGCGCGGATGTCGGATCGTATCGCGCTTTGCTCGGCGATGTGATCGCGCATCTTCCCGGCGTGCTGCAAACTTCCAGTTTTCCGGTGCTTGAAGAGGTCAAGGACAATGCGCCGATCGTGATTTCTGAAGCGTAGCGAAGTGCGTGTTTGTTGAAAGAAAAGTGTTTTTGAAGTAGAGACTTAGCCGACGGGTTTGGGTGCTCCAAGCAAGGGGCGCGAAAAGGCGACGCGATATGGCAAAGACTGGTAATACGCCGATTATTATAAAGAAGTATGCCAATCGGCGGCTATACGATACGTCGATCTCGGCTTATGTCACGCTGGGGCATCTGTCCGATCTGGTCAAAGACGGGGTCGACTTCGAAGTGCAGGATGCCAAAACGGGCGAAGACTTGACCCGGTCAGTCCTGACACAAATTATTTTAGAGCAAGAAGCGAGCGGAGAGGGCGCGCTACCGACCAGTTTTTTGCGCCAGTTGATCAAGTGTTATGGCGATAGCATGCAGGCCACGCTGCCAGCATGGCTCGATATGAGCATGAACAGTTTTGCGGAGCGTCAAGACAAGTGGCGCGCGACAATGGGCAAGGCGTTTCCAACCAATCCGATGGGGCTTTTTGAAGAGCAGACCAAGCGCAATATGGCGATGTTTGAAAAAATGCTCACCATGATGACGCCGGGCGCTGCGACATCCAGCACGCGGGCTAAGACGGCGAAACCACAAAGCGCTGCGACTGATTTCATGGACCCGGTCGCGATTATGCAAGCGCAAATTGTGGCGATGCAAGCACAGCTCGACGCGCTGAAAAAATCAGGCAAATAAGCGAAAAACAGGTAATCGGGCGCTGATTAGCCAGCAAACCCTTCGCCAACACCGAAGTCGCGGCGCGCCGACACAATCGTCACAACCACCCCTGCCAGAACGTCCAGCAATGTCATAATCGTGATGATAAAGAAGGCTGATGTTGCAAAATTTGGCAGTAGCAGGAATTGGATTAGGCAGACAATAAACAGGATCATCGAAACGGCATGGTTCATAATGGTCGCTGTGCCGGTGCTGGTGGATTTCAATATTTCCAGAAAAAGCAAGCTGATAGACAGCAGAATGAGCGCATCAGCCCCGGACAAATGCCAGCTTACGCCGGAAATCATCGTCAGCTCCAAAACCGGGTTGCTCAAGGTGGCCGCCAGAGGCGCGATATTGGATGCAGCCGCTGCAGTTGCTGCGCCGGAGCCGCCAGTAAATGCAATCAGATTGTAGATGATGACGGGTATCGCCAATAGTGGAAAAACTGAAAACAATGCGCGCATGGGTGTCCCTTTACTCTGGCTCGCCGCAGTGTTGCTCTCGCGGCGCCTCTTTCGTTCAAGTCCGAGGGCGATAAGCCCTGCTCCGACTTTATTCTTAGTCATTGCTCGCGCCCTCTCGCGCAATAGAACGTCTAGTTTATCGCACGAACCGCAGGGCTGCGAGAGAAAATTGCATTTTTTTTCGGTTTGTCCGGTCTGGCGGCGATTGCTTGGGCCAGAAAAAAGCCCGCGCTCATAAAGCACGGGCTGTAAGAAGTCATAAACAGGGGAATTATCAGCGTTTAGGCCTCTTGATGGATATTTGGATTTGTCACACCCACAACAATAACAACTGATGCGCCAATGACGATGTAGAAGTATTTTGCGATCTCTGTGAATCCGCCTTCTGCGCCAAAAATGAAAGGCGCAGCGATCAGAACGAGCGCGGCGACAAAGTCAAACAATAGGTGGACTTTGAAAGGTAGCATCTTCTGAACGGATACAGAATAATCAGTGATCAGGCTGTAAAGGATGAGACCAGCGCCGCCAGCAATTGCAAGCATTTGCGCGATACCGGTAAAGCCAAGAACAAATGGGCCGGCGATCAGGGTGAGGGCGACAGCATAATCCAGAAAGCCGTGGAATGTTGCGGGAATGAATTTCATAGTCTTACTCCAGTTGTTTTGTGTTGATTGTTTAGGGTGGGGCATAAGTGTTTCAGGCGCCCCTACTAAGGAACGCCTGAAGACGGGGGTTTAGAATTTTGCAACGCCGAGTGGGACGTCAAACTTTTCACACCAGATGTAAACTTCGCTCACATCGGCTGGGTTAAAACTGGCTGGGAGATCATATGTCTGGCTTCCGGTTTTATTCTGAAGGGCGCCAAGCTTCGTGGCCGGGCTGTATGTTCCATTGCTGCCGAAGCCAACGATTGGATCTGGTGCGCCATCAAGGCTGAAATCGGTGGCCAAAACGAGCTTGTAAGCGCCATCTGTACCAATGATTGATGCGCCGCCGGTCGTGATATGGTCGCTAAGGCCAGAGAATGTACCCTCAGCAACAGGTGCTGATGTAAAGCTGGCAACGCCAAGTGGGACGTTGAATTGCTCACACCAGACATATACTTCGCTGACATCGGCCGGGTTGAAGCTTGCAGGCAGGGCATAACGCTGTGCGCCATCTTTGTTTTTCAATGCGCCAAGCTTTGTTGCCGGATTATAAGTGCCGCCTTTGCCAAAACCGACGATTGGGTCTGGTGCGCCGTCGAGGCTGAAGTCTGAGGCGAGCACAAGCTCATATGCGCCAGCTGTTCCAACAATAGACGCGCCGCCTGTGGTGATGTGGTCGCTAAGGCCTGAGAATGTGCCTGATGTAATCGCATTGGCCGGGAGTACGGCGGTGGTTGCGGCCGGTGCTGGTGCGGGGGCGGGCGTTGCAGCTGGGGTTGATAGGGCTGTTTCACATGCGGCAAGGGCAAAAAGGCCAAGGCTTGCTGCGGCGAGGAATTTAAACTGTTTCATTTTGTGTGTCCTTTGTTGAGTTAGCGCTCGTTGCGTCAGCTATTTATTTTTTACCATCCAGTCAATAATAATATTTTTCCTATAAGCATAGCTATTGGCATATGGTAAAGTAACATATTTGTGAGGGATAATAATATTTGACCTATCGGTTTT
>CAZXTI010000028.1:0-6799 GCA_964643565.1 uncultured Hyphomonas sp.
AGAAGCAAGACTTAATAGACCTGATTGACAGTGCAAATTTTTATATTTCGCCGCGCGAATATGAAGGTATTGGCATGAGCTTTTTGGAGGCGCTTGCAAGGGGGCAAGTCGTCATCGGTTGCAAGCGGTCGACCTATACCGACTATGTGACCCATGAGGTCAACGGCCTTGTTACCAATTTTAATGAGCCGCTGCGATCTTATTCAGATGCCGAGTTTGAAGCGATGTCCCGCCGGGCTTTAGAGAGCGTTGAAGAGGGCTATGCGCGTTGGCGTGAGAATCAACCGCGCCTGATCGCGCTTTGCACCGATCCGAGATTTGGCTGTCCGACCGGGGCTGAAAGTTCAGCACATGTGGCTAGCATAAAACACCGCTTCGCTTAGCGGCTCAATGCGCTCTCGCGCGGGCGTTAGATTTTGAACTTTGGCGACTGACAATCTTATCGATCCGGTCGAGGAGCGTCGTGTTCATACGATTTGGAAAAGCCGACGGCCCTTTAGAAGGTATAATTTCCCAATCTTCGTCATAGCCAAAATGGGTAAAGTCTTCTGCATATTTTGCCTGGATTAAATCAACCAAATCATCCGTAAAGAAATCGCTTGCAGACTCTTTTGCCCCGGTCGCCTTTCTGGATTTGTCAGTCCAGAGTTCATAATGCTCGCCGAACAATTTATGCATCACAATTTGAAAGTCTTCCCCGAAGTTTTCTAAGCGTCCGACAAAATCGATATTGATATAATTGATGAGGATCGCTTGTGATTGGGGAAGCCAATGATGGTCCATTTTGTCCAGAGGCAGATCGTGGAGAATTTTCACAAACTCTGAAAATGTATAAGCGCGATCTTCTCCGGTTAACTTTATCAGATGGCGATAGCTGCCCTTTTGTGGACGAATCTGGTGGAGATAAGCAGATAAAACGCGGTAATAAGGGTTTCTCACAAAGCCGAATGTATACACATCCGAAGAGATTAAATCTCTGACATAGGCAAGCTCATTGGAGTAGGGGGCGTTCTCGGCTTGCTTATTGGGAGCCAAAGGGCGTTCAAAATCCCAGCTCTTCTGATTAACGGCCGATTGCCATAGTGACCCTTTTATGGTTGCCGACGCGACTTTGTGGTTCGTCAGATAGATATATTTCCCATTGCGGTCCCCCAGCAGGCTACGCCTTAAATATGCCTTCGCGAAGGAAAATGTAGAGGGCTGTGTTTCTGGCAAAACTTTAACCTGCGGATGATTGAACCTAGGGGATCAATACCGACATTGGATACAGTCCGCAACCGTGGCTGATATACTTTTTGCGGCCTCAGCAGTTGCCCTTGTTTGCAACCTATCGGCTGTTATAGTCCGGCAAATGAAGACACACAAAAAATCACTAAAGTTACACATCGGATTTGCCAAGACGGGATCGACGAGTATTCAGGGATTCCTCCGCGAAAATGCAGACGCGTTGGCTGCCGAAGGGATCTACTATCCAAACTTGTTCGACGAGCATTCAGGTCAAACGTCGATCATCGGATATATCGCCTCGCAACATGATCTCAAATTCTCTAAATTCGTTAGGGGGCGGTTCGATCTGTATACAGAAGAAGATGCCGAGCGGTTCCGGGCGGAGTTCGAGCGTGTTTTTGCCGAGAGAATTACGGGCAGTTCAGCCGATACGATTGTGCTTTCATGCGAGCTTCTGGCGCGTGAGTTCCGTCATGAGGAACATTTTGGATGTCTAAAGGACTTTCTGGACGCTTGGTTCGATGACATCGAAATCATCGCATATATACGCGCGCAGGAAGACCTCATTCCATCACGCTTGTCACAATCCACAAAGCTTGGGAACTCGGTTCCATTTGATGACTTTATTGAAGGTGCCGACAATAGTTACCTGCCGCCGCTGCAGAACTGGGCGAACGCGTTTGGTGCTGAGCGCCTGAATGTGAGGCTGTTCGGCAAAGAACATTTTCTCAATGGCGATCTGATCGAAGACTTCTATACATTGGTTGGGGGCACGAAATTTGAGTCTCTGGAAATACCAGAGCGTGTTAACGAGGCGCTCTCTGCTGACGCGATCAATTTTTTGCAAACCTTCAATAAGCATATCCCCTTTCTAACAGACGCGCTGAAAAAGAACCCGGCCCGTGGCCACATCTTGGCATATATGAACGCGATCTCCGTAGATACGCCGCCGATCAAGCTCTCGATGGAGCAGCTAAATAAGATCAGAGAGCAATATGCTGACTCAAATGAAAAAGTGCGGGAAACCTTCTTTCCAGATCGATCTGAGCTCTTTCCCATAAATGAATCAAAGCTTGGGTCAAACCCGCCATTAACCGCAGACCGTGCCGTGGAAATCGCGACCTATCTTTGGGGCGAACAACAACGGATTATCGACGCTCTGCGCAAGAGGGTACGCAAGCAGCAGGAAAGAATAGATAGCTTGTCCAATAAGGATTAGTTCTACTTTTTACATGAAGCCCGCTGGCAAGATCGAAACTTCCCTCGCATGGACATATCCCTTACAGTGCCGGTGAGGATCAAACCGGGAGCTTGCTATGCACGATATGATTATCCGCAACGGAACTGTGGTTGATGGAACCGGGGCGCCCGCGCGCCACGTCGATATCGCAGTTAAAGATGGCCTGATCGCAGATATTGCAGACAAGATCGAAGCTGATGGCGCCCGCGAAGTTGATGCGGGCGGGTTGCTGGTTACGCCGGGCTGGGTTGATATCCATACACATTATGATGGCCAGGCAACATGGGATGATGAGCTTGGGCCATCTGCATGGCACGGCGTTACGACGCTTGTGATGGGCAATTGCGGGGTTGGCTTTGCGCCGGCCAAGCCGGACAAGCATGATTGGCTGATCGGCCTGATGGAAGGCGTGGAAGATATTCCGGGCGCCGCGCTGGCTGAAGGCATTACGTGGGGCTGGGAGAGTTTTCCCGAATATCTGGATGTGCTGGAAACCATGCCGCGCAGCGTCGATATTGCCACCCATATTCCGCATGGCGCGGTGCGGGCCTATGTCATGGGTGAACGCGGCGCCAATAATGAAGCAGCGACGCCGGACGATATTAAAGCGATGGGCGAGATTGTTGCTGACGGTATTCGGGCCGGAGCACTTGGCTTTTCGACCTCGCGCACAATGTTGCACCTGTCCAAGGACGGTGTGCCTGTGCCTGGCACATTTGCCAATCGGGACGAATTGATCGGCATTGGCGAGGCCATGCTTGAGGCGGGCGGGGGCGTGTTTGAGATGGCTTCTGATCTAACGCCTGCTGAAGA
Source organism: uncultured Hyphomonas sp. (assembly GCA_964643565.1). Lineage (GTDB taxonomy): Bacteria > Pseudomonadota > Alphaproteobacteria > Caulobacterales > Hyphomonadaceae > CALLCD01. The sequence goes on from CAZXTI010000028.1 coordinate 3,281, forward strand.
AGAGTTCTCGTGGATGCGCGACCTGTCTCGCCAGACGGGATTGCCGGTTACTTACGCATTATTGCAAAGCCCGACTGATGCCGAAAGCTGGCGCAATATGCTTGCGATGACGCAGGCGGCAAATGATGATGGGGCAAATGTTTATGCGCAGATTGCCGTGCGCCCGACCGGACTTGTGCTCGGATGGGAGTCGACGATCAACCCGTTTAGCTTTCAGCCGACCTATAAGGAAATCGCTGACCTGCCTTTCGCTGAGCGCATGGTTAAACTGCGCGATCCGGAGATCCGTGAAAAGATCATCACCGAAGCGCCGGACTTTTCTGAATTCATGGCGGAAATGCAGGCGCGCAGTCACACAGATGATGGCGGATTGCCGCCAAGTTCAGGCATTGTGATGATCCTGACGCTTGGCTTTGATCGGATGTTCCGTTTAGCGGATGCCACGGGGAAGTGTGAGTATGAGCCAGCCCCGGAGACAAGCGTCGCCGCCGAAGCAAAAGCGACCGGGGCGAATGTGAAAAGCCTCGTCTATGATATGTTGATGGAGGATGAGGGGCGCGGCTTTGTCTATTTGCCGCTTTTGAATTACACCGATTTCAATTTCGACCATATCCACGAAATGTTGCAAAGCGACCGGACCGTGGTGAGCCTGTCTGATGGCGGTGCGCATTGCGGTGTGATTTGCGACGCGTCTTTTCCGACATATCTGCTGACCCATTGGGTGCGCGACCGGTCACGCGGCCAACGCATCTCGCTTGAGCAGGCCGTCAAGCGTCAATGCCATGACACAGCGCGCCTATATGGGCTAACCGATCGCGGCACGCTGGAAACGGGCATGCGCGCAGACATCAACATCATCGATTTTGACGCGCTAAAAATAGATGCGCCGCAAATGGTGTTTGACCTGCCAGCAGGTGGGCGCCGGATGATCCAGCGTGCGCAAGGTTATCGCCATACATTTGTCAGCGGTGTTGAAACCTTTACAGATGGGCAGTCAACGGGCGCAAAACCCGGCCGATTGGTGCGCGGAAAAACACAAGCTGCAAGCGGGGTCATCGCGGCTGAATAGCGGAAATAAGCCCAGCTAGTCTGTCTGAGCGGTCATAAGCGTGACGAGACCGCGCGCGAAATTGCCAATGTCTTTACCCGCCGCCATGTTCTCAGGTGAGCGCATGCCTGTATCGAAATCTTCCTTGGTTTCAAAACACATTTCAACAGTCATGAAATAGTCTGGCTCGCCGCCCATCGGGTTTCCAGTGACCTTGTTGACGATGCATTCTTTCAGGCCGGGGATCGTATTCACAATTGGAATATGAACTTCATTATAATGCGTCATGAAGGCGTCGACATCATCTGGTTTCTTATAAAGAATAATGAGCTTATACATGGGGTTTTCTCCTCTTTATGTTCGCAAGTCGCGTATGCGAACGGCTTTACCGGTTGAGCGCGGAATAGTTTCTGGCGCGGTGATCTCTATGTCGACGGAAACGCCAATCAATGTCTTGATGCGTGTGCGTATAGCGTCTGCAATATCGGGGATTTTACCGCTGTCTGTATCTGCCGCTCTCTCGACGCGCACTTTTAAAATATCCATGCGATCGGGCCGGGTGATCTCCAAATCATAAAACGGGGCTAAGCCCTCTACAGACAAGACAATCTCCTCGATTTGAGAAGGGAAGACATTGACGCCGCGAATGATCATCATGTCATCGCTGCGTCCGCTGATGCGCTCCATACGGCGCATGTTTCGCGCGGTTCCGGGTAAGAGGGATGTTAAATCCCGTGTGCGGTAACGGATAACGGGCATGGCTTCTTTTGTCAGCGATGTGAAAACAAGCTCGCCGCGTTCTCCGTCGGCCAAGACCGCTCCCGTTTCGGGGTGGATAATCTCAGGGTAGAAATGATCTTCCCAGATTGTCAGGCCGTCTTTTGTTTCAACACATTCATTCGCGACGCCGGGGCCTATAACCTCCGATAAGCCATATATATCCACCGCATCAATATCAAACGCCGTTTCGATCTCGCGGCGCATCGCGTCTGACCAGGGTTCTGCGCCAAAGATACCAATCTGTAGCGAGGACTGACGCGGATCAACGCCGCGCCGTTTAAACTCATCAAGGATAGAGAGCATATAGCTCGGCGTGACCATGATGATTTCAGGTTCGAAGTCGAGAATGAGTTGGACTTGTTTTTCGGTTTGTCCGCCGGACATCGGGATCACTGTGCAGCCCATAGATTCAGCGCCGTAATGCGCGCCAAGTCCGCCTGTAAACAGGCCATATCCATAAGCGACATGGACCTTCATGCCGGGACGCCCGCCTGCTGCGCGGATAGAGCGTGCGACAACACCGGCCCATGTGTCGATATCTTTCTTTGTATAGCCGACGACCGTTGGTTGGCCCGTCGTTCCAGAGGAGGCATGGACACGTACAATGCTGTCAGCAGGCGTTGCAAAGAAGCCAAAAGGATAAGCGCCGCGCAAATCCTCTTTGGTTGTGAACGGGAACTTTGAGAGATCGGACAGGCTTGTCAGATCATCTGGTGTCACATTCGCCGCTTTGCACTTTTCGCCATAAGGCGTGCAGTTCTCAAAGGCGTGGCGCAATGACCATTTCAATCGCTCCAATTGCAGCGTACGTAAATCTGCAACATCCAGTTTTTCATGCGCATCCAGAAGCGGCGTATAATCCTTGCGAGGCATGCCTAGAAAGCGTTCATGGTCAGCAATGTGTAGGTGGCAACCGCTTCGCCGTCTTGGCGTGTCACTTCAACATCCCATTTCACTTCGCCATATTCATCATTGCGCTTTTTCTTGGACTTGGCGGTGAGGCGTACCTTGATCGTGTCGCCGGGCGACACTGGGGCAAGGAAGCGCAGATCATCAAGACCATAATTTGCAAGCACCGGGCCGGGTGCCGGATCGACGAACAGGCCGGCAGCAAATGACAAGATGAGATAACCATGGGCAACACGCCCCGGGAAGAACGGGTTGGCCAGCGCGGCTTCTTCATCCATGTGCGCGTAGAAATTATCGCCCGTGAACTCTGCGAAATGTTCAATGTCTTCGAGTGTGATCGTGCGTGCGTCTGTTTCGATTGATTTTCCGATTTCCAGTTCGCCAAAGGTCAGCCGGAAAGGGTGCGGCGCGCTGGCGTCAAACTTTGCGCCCGGCATATATGTGCCTGTTATCTTGCTAATGACATCGGGTGTCCCTTGGACCGCAGAGCGTTGCATATAGTGTTTCACAGCGCGCACGCCGCCAAGTTCTTCGCCGCCGCCCGCACGGCCAGGGCCGCCATGGACAAGCGTTGGCAGCGGAGATCCGTGACCGGTCGATTCCTTCGCGCTATCACGGTCGATAATCGCGACACGGCCATGGAAGGCCGCTGCGCCCATGATGAGTTCGCGCGCAATATTTGCATCATATGTGAAGGCGGACATAACAAGCGAGCCTTCGCCGCGTTGCAATATGGTGATGGCTTGGTCAATATCAGTGTACGGCATGAGTGTGGCAACGGG
>CAZXTI010000028.1:6899-12107 GCA_964643565.1 uncultured Hyphomonas sp.
CCGGCTTTGACCGTCATTTCGCGGCAGACTTCTTTGACGAAAAGATCAAATTCTTCGCTATCTTTTGTTGCGTCTGATCCGAGGATACTGGCGTTTAGCGAGTCTTGTTCTGCGACGAAGCGAACGCTTTCGGAGACAACACGCGGATGGACTTTCAGTTTCGCCGCTGTTCTGGCTGATCCTGTAAATGAGACAACATCCTGACCGGTGAGATGGTCAAGCAGATCGCCTGTCGATCCGACGATCAACTGCACCGCACCTTTTGGCAGGAGGCCGGTTTCGATCATGATCCGCACAGTCGCTTCGGCAAGATAGGCGGTCGATGTGGCAGGCTTGGTGATGACAGGCATACCAGCGAGCAGGGCGGGGGCCATTTTTTCGAGCATGCCCCAAACCGGGAAATTAAAAGCATTGATCAAAACGGCGGCGCCGTGACGGGAGGTGTAAATATGCTGGCCGATGAATGTGCCATGTTTGGAAAGGCGTTCAGGCGCGCCGTCCAAAAGCACGGTACTGTCGGGTAACTCGCGCTTGCCTTTGGAGGCCATTGAGAACAGCGTGCCTGCGCCGCCTTCAATATCGATCCAGCCATCTTTTGCGGTCGCGCCTGTGCTGAGGTTCAGGGCGTAGAGCTCATCCTTGCGTTCCATGATCGCCAGACCAAGCTGTTTGATCATGGTCGCGCGTTGGTGGAATGTCATGGCACGCAATGCCGGGCCGCCAACATTTCGCGCATGTTCGAGCATGGCTTTAAAGTCGAGGCCGCCAGACCCTGTCACAGAGATTTTTTCTGCTGTCACCGCAGACGAAATATCTGCTGTTTGGCCTTCGCCGGGGCGCCAACTATCGAGTGCGTAATTTTCCAGTGTGGATAAGCTCATTAAAAAGTCTCCCAGTAATTTAGGCCTTCACGCCCGTTTTGTTTTCGTGCGCAATGCCCATCAGCCAATGCAAGGTTTAGTCATATATCGATAGGCGGATCTATCAAATTCTTATTGTTCAAGTTTCGTAAGTTCAGCGGTTGCTTTATGCGGCAGTTCAAGTGTTCCAAAGCCTGAGAGAAATGTATTGCAGGCCATATCAGCAAATTGTTCGACGGTGAGGGCACCGGCTTGGTCAAACCAGGTGTGTGTCCAATTCAGCATGCCCATAAACATCATGGCTGAGGAAAACTGCATGGTTTCATTTTGCTGTAGGGCCGGGTTTATTTCGCCCAATGTCTCGAAAAGTGCTTCGATCGGGCGGCGCAGCAATGTTGAGATTTTCTTGGTTTGCTTGCGTGGCAACCGATCCAGCTCGCTCAGGATAATCGCATGCTTGGCGCGGGACTTAATATTGATCCGCAAAAGCGCAATCGCATAATTTCGCAAACGGTCTTCGGGCGAGGTCTGCGGATCGTTCAGAATTTGGTCTGAGAGCTGGCTTAAAGTCTCGGCATGCTCCTCAAGGAGTTCGAAAAGGAGCTGCTCTTTTGATTCAAAATAGTGATAAAGCCGCGATTTCGACGTTTTGCAGCGCGCTGCAATGTCAGTGATGCTGGTATTGTGAAAGCCATTACGGGCGATGAGCAGGGCAGCGACGTCTTTGATTTTCTGGCGCTTGTTCGCATAATCGAGCGCTTGCGTTCTTGCCATTTAATCGCGCTCCTTGCCTCTGGTTCGATCATTTCATCGGGCGTTAAATTGATTGACCGGTCGGTCTATTTATGTGTAATACATCCTGTAACGGCTTCGATCAAGCCTGTAAAAATTCGCCCCCTCAGGAAAGGATTTGAAATGTACGCTCAAATGGTAAAATCGGGAGACGGCAAATTGCCCTCCGCAGAAGAGATGAGTGAACTGGAAAAGACCTTTCAGGCGCGCATTGATAATGGCGAAATGATCGAACCAAAAGATTGGATGCCAGCAGGGTATCGCAAGACGCTTATTCGCCAGATTTCCCAGCATGCCCATTCAGAGATTGTTGGCCAACTTCCCGAGGGAAATTGGATTACGCGCGCACCGACGCTGGATCGCAAAGCCATTCTGCTTGCGAAAGTGCAAGACGAGGCTGGCCATGGCCTGTATCTATATTGCGCCGCTGAAACGCTGGGTGTGAACCGGGATGATCTGACCTTGCAGCTCCTGACGGGCAAGGCGAAATACTCCTCGATCTTTACCTATCCAACGCTGACATGGGCCGATATTGGCGCAATTGGCTGGTTGGTTGATGGCGCTGCGATTATGAACCAGGTGCCGCTCCAGCGCTGCTCTTATGGTCCTTATAGCCGCGCAATGGTTCGTGTGTGTAAGGAAGAAAGCTTTCACCAGCGTCAGGGTTTCGACATTATGGTCAAACTCACCAATGGCACTGAAGAGCAAAAAGCAATGGCACAGGACGCGTTGAACCGCTGGTGGTGGCCATCGCTGATGATGTTTGGCCCATCAGATGCAGAATCTGTACACTCAGCCCAATCCATGGCGTGGGGCATCAAGCAAGATAGCAATGATGATCTCAGACAAAAATTCGTCGACCAGACTGTGCCCCAAGCTGAGCTTCTTGGTTTGACCGTGCCGGACGCTGATCTGACCTGGAATGAAGACACGAGCCAATATGACTTTGGCGAAATAAACTGGGATGAGTTCTACGAAATCCTGCGCGGGAATGGCCAATGCAGCCATGAGCGGTTGGAAGCGCGCCGCAAGGCTTGGGACGATGGAGAATGGTTCCGGGACGGGCTGACGGCCTATGCAGAAAAATCACGCGCAGCGGCAACGGCTGCATAGGAGATAATGACAATGAGCAAGAGCGATCTTTGGGAAGTTTTTGTGCGCGGCAAGCATGGTGTGAGCCACCGTCATGTCGGCTCGCTTCATGCGGCTGATGAAGAGATGGCGATCAATAATGCGCGCGATGTCTATACACGGCGCAATGAAGGTGTCTCCATTTGGGTCGTCAAATCAGAAGCGATCACCGCCAGCGCGCCCAGCGATAAGGGGCCGCTTTTCGAGCCTGCCGCTTCAAAAGTATATCGCCACCCAACCTTCTTTGACCTGCCAGAAGAAGTTGAGGGCATGTAGTGGCCGATAAATCAGCACATATTTTTGAATTTGCTTTGCAGATGGGGGACAATTGTCTTGTCCTTGGTCAGCAATTGTCCAAATGGTGCGGTCATGCGCCGGCGCTTGAAGAAGACATTGCCACGGCCAACACAGCGCTCGACCTGATTGGCCAGACCAAGCTCTGGTTTCAGCTCGCCGCTGAACATAGCCAAGAAGAGATTGATCCGGACAAGCTCGCTTTTCTGCGGGATGTGCGCGGCTTTAAAAATTGCCTTCTCGTTGAGCAACCGGATGATGATTTTTCATACACGCTCATGCGCCAGTTTCTGTTTGATGCCTGGCACGCGCCTATGCTGGAGCAATTACAGTTTTCTACAGACACGCGCATTGCCGAGATCGCGGCGAAATCTATCAAGGAAGTGCGCTACCATCTGGAACGCTCCGGCGACCTTGTTACACGGCTTGGCGCAGGCAGCGCCGAGAGCCATGAGCGCATGCAAACCGCGCTTAATGCGCTGTGGCGGTTCACCGCTGAACTCACGCTTGGCGACCCGGTTTCTGATGCGCTGACCGAACAGGGGGCTATGCCTGCACTGGACGCGATAAAGGCGACACATTCAGAGACGATGAAAAACATTCTATCGGCGGCAACGCTCAAAATTCCGGAAGATGCACCCATGGCGAAGGGCGGCAAGCAAGGGCTGCATTCAGAAGCGTTCGGCAAGATGATTGCGGAAATGCAGTGGCTACAACGGGCATATCCGGGCGCTGAGTGGTAAGCTGATGGGCGTGCTTGGTGATCCTGTCTCGATAGACGATGTGTGGAAGGTTCTGGCCGGTGTGCCAGATCCGGAAGTGCCGGTTGTTTCTGTCGTCGACCTTGGGATTGTGCGCGATGTGCAAGCGGCAGGTGAGAGAATTATCGTGACGGTAACGCCGACTTATACGGGCTGCCCGGCAACTGCTGTCATCGCGCTCGACATTGAAACGGCGCTGAAGACGCATGGCTTTGAGGATGTAATTATCGAGCACAAAATTTCACCGCCCTGGACGACCGCATGGATCAGCCAGGAAGGGCGGCAGAAACTTCTCGACTATGGCATCGTGCCTCCAGTTGAAGGACAAAACTGTGCTGGCATGCTCGCCGCGATGAAGTCTGCAACAATCCCTTGTCCGCGCTGCACGTCCACAAAGACAGAATGCGTCAGCCCGTTCGGGTCAACGCCCTGTAAGGCAAGCCATCGATGCACCGAATGCTTGGAACCCTTCGACTATTTCAAACCTATTTAACATGACAGAATGAGTAAGAGCTGATGGCGCAATTTTTCCCGCTACGGGTCACCGATATTAAACGAGACACAAAGAACTCGGTTGTCTTGAGCCTTGCCCCCGAAGGCAAGGATGAGGGCGCATTTGATTATTTGCCCGGCCAATATCTGACATTTAAGAAGACGTTCGGTGATGAGGAGCTACGCCGCTCCTATTCCATATGTTCCAGTGCGCGCGACAATACGCTACGTGTCGGGATTAAAAAGGTCGACGGGGGCGGGTTCTCAACGTGGGCGAATGAAGCGCTGCGTGTTGGCGAAACCATCGAAGCGATGGCGCCGATGGGTGCGTTTACGGTCGACCCTGCGGCAGCAAAAGACGCGCATTATCTCGGTGTCGCGGTTGGCAGTGGCATCACGCCAATCCTGAGCATTGCCAAGACCATATTGGAAGAAAATCCAACCAGCTCTTTTCATCTGATCTATGGCAATCGTTCGCTTGGCAGCATCATGTTCCGCGAAGAGGTCGAAGACCTGAAGAACAGATTTCTCGCACGCTTCTCGGTTAATCACATCTTGTCCGGCGGGGCCGATCTGGAATTATTCTCTGGACGGATTGATGCAGAAAAATGCGCACAGTTTTTCGGATCGCTCATTTCACCCGCCACGCTTGAGCAGGCCTTTATCTGTGGACCGGAAGATATGATGAAGACTGTATCTGGCGCACTGGAAACGGGCGGCATGGCGCGTTCCAATATCAAGTTTGAACTCTTCGGCGCATCGCAGCAGGGCCGTCTTGCCGCGCGGGCAAAAAGCGCTGTTGCAAAAGCGGCGGTCACTTCATGCGCCGCCACTGTGATTATTGATGGCGTCAAACATGATCTGCCAATGTCAGGCGA
>CAZXTI010000029.1:0-5180 GCA_964643565.1 uncultured Hyphomonas sp.
GCAGTAGACAGCGCTTTCACCGCTTTCCGCCAAGATCAGAAATTCATGGCTTAAATCCCCGCCAATTGGCCCAGGATCGGCCTGCATCGGGATCGCCGTCACACCAAGGCGGTCAAACGTATTGAGGTAGGCTGCAAACATTTTGCGATAAGAAACCCGCGCTGCTTCCTCGGTCAGGTCAAAGCTATAGGCATCCTTCATCAGAAATTCCCGTCCGCGCATCACGCCAAACCGGGGGCGCACCTCGTCACGGAACTTCCATTGCTGGTGATAAAGGTTCAGCGGGAGCTGCTTATAGCTTTTCACATAGCCCCGAAAAACATCCGTTATCATCTCTTCATTGGTCGGCCCGTAGAGCATATCCCGCCCGCCGCGATCAGTGATCCGCAGCATTTCCTCGCCATAATCATCATAGCGCCCGGATTCGCGCCACAGATCGGCCTGTTGCAGCGTCGGCATCAGCATTTCCACCGCGCCTGCCCGGTCCATTTCTTCGCGGACAATCTGCTCGATTTTCTTCAGCACTTTAAAGCCAAGCGGTAACCAGGAATAAATCCCCGCCCCATTCTGGCGCACCATGCCCGCACGCAGCATTAATTGGTGAGACGCAATCGTCGCATCAGAGGGCACATCTTTAGTGACCGGCAAGAAATAATTAGAAAGACGCATAATTAGAGATCCAAACACAAAATTATGAATACAGGCTTAGCCGTGGTCGCTACCCCGGCGCAAGCACTGTAATAACAATCGCCATTATGAGCGTAATAATTCCCGCGCCAATCGTCGCCCAGATCGCCTTTCTTCGTAGCATAGGTGCGATTGGCGCACCTTTTTCAGCACCCGGCACTGTTTCCTCGCCGCTTTCCTCATGGTTTTGGATGCCGATCGACAGCGACGGCAAAAAGACCAGCCACCATGAGACAAGAAATACGATAAGCGCTTGAACCCAGTGCATCAGTATCTACCTTTTCAATGTGCGCCTCATGCGCTGAATTCAGCCATGAGCCCGCAACGCGGCGTCCCATCGTGAGCATAGCGAACGGGGGACAAATCTAATGCTCACCTTTCGGCGTCTCCATTAGCTCAATAAGCACACCATTCGAATTTTTCGGATGCACAAAGACAATCGGCGTGCCATGTGCGCCAATGCGGGGCTCGCCCAGCACAGTCGCGCCGCGCTCCTTCATCGCCGCGACAGCCGCATGAATTTCTTCAACCTCAAAGCAGACATGATGCTGGCCGCCCTTAGGGTTCTTTTCGATGAATTTCCAAATTGGGGAGGCTTCATTCAGCGGCTCGATCAGCTCAATCTGCGAGTTCGGCAAATTCACAAAGCAGACCTTCACGCCCTGCTCTGGCATATCAAACGGGATCGTAATATCAGTCGCGCCGTAAAGTGTGCGATAGGTCTCCATCGCGTCTTCAATATCCGGCACAGCAATACCAACATGGTTTAGCGGTCCAATTTTCATCACATTGTTTCCTCTCACGCTCTGAGAACGATAACATCAACAAGCGGTTTGCGCCGCGCGATCTGCTCAACCGCTTTGCGCACGGCACGCCCGAGCTTTGTTTCCACCATCTCGTCATTTGTCCGGTCGCGCAGCTTCATCTTCTCCAGCGCATTTTCCGCCACCTCATCAAGCACGTCCAGCAGATTATCTGCCGGGCCGCCATCTTCTTCTGAGAAGCCACGCACCGCGCAGATCGGCCCATCCACAATTCGCCCATTTCCATCCAGCGATATGGCGACGCTTATATGCCCGGCAAAAGACATCTTACGCCGCTCGCTCAGCCCCGCAGACCCAGCAGGCACCAACAGCCCCGCATCATAATGAAGGCGTCCGGCCGGAACCATATCAACAATCTTTGCCTTGCCCGGCGCAAGCCGCACCATTTCGCCATTGCGCGGTGTCGCGGTCTGCGCCACCTGAAGCGTGGTTGCCAATTTTGCATGCTCAAGCAAATGCCGCCGCTCGCCATGAACCGGTACGGAAATCTCTGGCCGTATCCATTGATACATGCGCTGCAATTCATCCCGACACGGATGACCGGACACATGGATCGGCTCGGCCAACATGCGCGGCGTAATAATCCCAACACCCATATCTGCCAACGCATTTTGCATGCGGTAGATGCCCGTCTCGTTTCCGGGAATGGTGCGCGAGGAGAAAATCACCGTGTCGCCCTTGCTGAGTGTAACATGGCGATGCTCGCCGCGCGCGATCCGCCCGAGCGCTGCGCGTGCTTCGCCCTGACTTCCGGTGCAAAGGTATAAGATATTATTGTTCGGAAAAAATCCAGCTTCTTCCTCGTCCACAAAGTCCTGCACACCTTTCAGCAATCCGGCTGTTTTGGCGGCGGTGGTGACCTTATGCATACTCCGCCCAACCAGACAGACCCGGCGTCCAGCAGCCTCAGCCGCCAGCGCAATCGTCTCAACGCGCGCAACATTGGAGGCGAACGTCGTCACAGCAACTTTGCCAGTCTGCTCGGCGATTAAATCTGTCAGGGCGCGGCGCACCGTCGCTTCGGAGCCCGATTCGCCCTCCTCAAACACATTGGTCGAGTCGCACACCATCGCCAGAACGCCTTCACGCCCAATCTCTTCCAAGCGGCTAACGGCGATGTCTTCGCCAAGCTGCGGCTCTGCGTCAATCTTCCAGTCCCCTGTGTGAAACACCAAACCGTGCGGCGTGCGTATGGCCAGCCCGTGCATTTCCGGAATTGAATGCGTCATCGGAATATATTCAACCTCAAACGGCCCGGCTTTCACCGTCGCGCCGAGCTTGATCGTGTTGAGGTGTCGCTCATCATCGACGCCGTGTTCAACCAGCTTGTGCCGGAGGAGTTTCGCCGTAAATGGCGTGGCATACATTGGCGCTTTGATCCGCCGCCACAAATGTCCAGCGGCGCCGATATGGTCCTCATGCGCATGCGTAAAGAAGATTGCGTCTATTTTCTTGTCTTCGAGAAAAGCCGGGTCCGGCGTGATAATGTCGATGCCCGGCGTATCCGCATTGCCAAACGTAACGCCGACATCAACGATGATCCAACGCCGATCATGCACCGGGCCGTAGCCATAGGCGTTCAAATTCAAGCCAATCTCTTCACAGCCCCCAAGGGGAAGAAATACCAGTTCAGCAGAATTGTCCAAGGTCACACCTTGTCCTTATTGCGCGTATAAACTTCCAAAAGCCCGCGCATTGTCAGGTCAAAGTCGAACACGTCAATCGTTTCGCTCGCGCCCTCAAAAAGCGACGCAACACCGCCGGTGGCAACCACTTTTAACGGCTTCCCATATTCCCCTTTGATCCGGCGCACCAGCCCATCGATCAGATCGATGTAGCCCCAGAACACGCCGGACTGCATGGCCCCAACCGTATCTTGCCCAATCACGGCTTCCGGGCGTTCAATGGCAATACGGGGCAATTGCGCGGCCGCATCATGTAGCGCGCGCATGGATAAGTTTATGCCCGGACAGATGATCCCGCCCTCAAAGCCGCCATCTGCGCCGATAATATCAAATGTTGTTGCCGTGCCGCTATCGATCACGATGAGTGGACCGCCATGTACCGTGTAAGCCCCAACCGCATTGACCAGCCTGTCAGCCCCGGCCTGCTCAGGTCTGCGTATGCGCACCGGAACCCCAAGATCGACATTGTCATCACCAATAAACATCGGTTCAAGATTGAGATAACGGCGCGAAAGATTGCGAAAATTGAACTTCGCCTGCGGCACCACTGTCGACACAATGCACCCTGTGATGTCCGCAATGCTGAAGCCGTGCATCTCACACAATTGACGAAACCAGACCGCATAGTCATCTGCGGTCCGGGTCGCATCGGTCGAGATACGCCACTGAGCGACCCATTCGCCCTTAATATTCAGCGCAAAAAGGCTATTCGTATTGCCGACATCTATCGCCAGAAGCATCTAATCCGTGCTCACTTCTCTAATTAATTCAACATCTCCGGCTCTTATCAGCCTTTGTTCGCCGTCAGGCAACCTCAATATCAGTGCGCCATCTTCGGCCATATCCTCAAATATGCCGCGCGTGACCGTGTCGCCGAGGTGGATATTGACCTCGTGGCCAAGACCATCGGCCCGCTCCAGCCATGCTTTGCGCGTTGGCTGGAAGTCTGCCACAGCCTGCGCCAAACGCGTGCTAAAGGCCGTATTTAGCGCATCAAGCGCCATATCTGCACTGACCAATGTGTCACCGCGCAAGACCGCGACACATGTCGTTTCCTGCCCGATATTCTCCGGCGCGCTTGCCACATTGATACCAATCCCGGCGGCGACCCAGCGACGCCCATCCAGCTCACCCGCCTCGACCAATATCCCGGACAGTTTTGCCCCATCAATGCGCACATCATTCGGCCATTTGAGTTTCGGCGCGCTTCCCGGCGCAAGCGTCTTCACCGCATCTGAAACCGCTAAGGCCGCCGCGAACGGCACCCGCGTTAAATCGCGCGCTTGCCCCGTCCATTCAAACAAGGCCGTTGCATATAAATTGCCCGTTGACGATACCCAGCCCCGCCCGCGTCGCCCACGCCCAGCGGTCTGTTCCTTTGCTGCAATCCAGATAGGTCCAAACTGCCCGGCCACAGCGCGGCGCTTTGCTTCTTCATTCGTACTGTCAATTGTCTCAAGCCACGTAACGGGCCAAAGGTCATTCACGATAGCCAGCCTGCCGCAGCAATTTGAGTGGCCTCATCCAGGCGTCCGATGAAGATCAGGAAGACAAGCGTAGAGAGCGCCGTCACGGTCAACACGACGCGAACCGACATATCACTCTCTTCAAAGCGTTCGCCAGCATCCTTGAACCACATCACATAGATCACCCGCAAATAGTACCCCGCAGCGATCACAGACGAGAGGACGAGGATAATTGCGAGCCACAAATATCCACCTTCAATCGCGGCCTGCAAAATCGCAAGTTTTGGCCAGAAGCCAGCAAGCGGCGGCAAGCCCCCGACAGAGAAGATCAAAAGCGACAAAGCCATCGTCAACATTGGATGCGTGCGAATAAGCCCGGACAGCTCATTAATGTCCTCAACCATTCCGCCGCTCCGGCGCATGGTCAGCACGCCCGCAAAAAGGCCAAGTGAGGTGACAGAATAAATCGTCATAAACAAAAGCAGCGTCGATGCGCCAAGTTCCGGCCCGACCGCGAC